>JBOGGR010000181.1:0-1960 GCA_050744025.1 Acidimicrobiales bacterium | reverse complement strand
AGCGTCCCCTCACGAAACCAGCGGTAGGCGGTCTGGGGATGAACGCCCTGGCGCCGCGCCCACTCCGTCAGATTCACCACCGCAGCGTATCACTCGATCACTCGTACGCTCGGTACCACTCACTATTGTGCCAACGGGTCGCCTACCCCTCAGTTGCAGCCCCAGGTGGTCTTCTTCGGCTTCCTGCCCCCCCTCGTGTACTGGGCCGCCTTCGTCGCCTCTCCCGAGGAGTTCGCCGCCAACTGGGAGTCGATCGGCCTGTTGGCGGTGGGCCTGGTGCTCTACGCGTTGGCCGTCTCGGTCGCTGCGTCGGGGACCTTCTCGGTCCTCCACGGGCTGGCCGAGTTCGCCCCCGGGAGGTGGTGACGAGCCTGGCCGTGGGCCTCGTGGTGGGCGCCATCGTGCGCCTGTTGCGCCGGCGGATCGTCGATGCCGACGCTCAGATCATCCTCTCCCTGATCACGCCCTATGTCGCCTACATCAGTGCCGACCGCCTGGGGGCCTCCGGGGTGCTGGCAACTGTCACGGCCGGGCTGTACGTGGGCTGGCGGACCTCCGGAGTCGTGCCCGCCACCACCAGGCTTCGGGCCAACACCTTCTGGGACGTGCTCGTCTACCTGCTCAACGCCGTGCTCTTCCTCCTCCTCGAGGCCGAGTTCACCACCGTCCTTTCGGGGCTCGACCGCTACAGCCCCTGGGAGCTGGCTGGCTACGCCGCTGCCGCCGCTGCCACCGTGATCACCCTTCGCCTGGCTTGGATGCTCGCGGTCCCCCCGACCACGGCCCGGATCCGGGCCCTGGGCCAGCGTGACGTGGGCCTGGCCCCGGCCCGCCAGCGCCTGGTCGTCGGGTGGAGCGGCATAAGGGGGGCGGTGTCCCTGGCCGCGGCCCTCTCCGTCCCGCTCATGGCCCGCCACCGGCCCTTCCCTGGCCGCTCTTTGGTGGTATTCCTCACCTTCTGTGTCATCCTGGCCACCCTGGTCCTCCAGGGCGGCAGCCTGCCCTGGGTCATCCGGGCCCTCGGGGTGAGCCGCGGAGATCGCCAGAGCCGGGTCGAGGCTATGGCTCGCCAGCGGCTGGCCCAAGCTGCCCTGGCCCGGTTGGATGAGCTCACCGCCGACGAGTCGTCGCCGGACACGATCCTGGACGAGGACCGCCTACCAGCCACGGATGTCGGCTCGCTGCGCGAGATCTATGAGGACCGTCTCGCGCGCGCCTCCAGCCGGGCCAGTGCTGGCTCTGATCGCGAGAACACCAAGGACGACGCCGGCGACCTTCGCCGGCGAGAGCATCTGCTCAACCGGGCATGGCGGGAGGCGGTGGGGGCCGAGCGAGCCGAGCTCCAGCGTCTCCGACGCGCGGGCCACATCGACAACCACACGATGCTCGGTCTAAAGCGGGAGCTGGATCTCGACGAAGCTCGTCGTCAGCACTGAAGCCACCGCGCCTCCACGTGGCGGCGCACCCGTCTTGCGGTCCACCCCCGAGGTTTGCGCCGGGGCGCTGCAGCGCCGTCCGCGCCAGCAGGCCAGGGAGCGGCTGGCGCCAGCAGCCAGGGAGCGGCTGGCGGCGGGGGACAGGTGGGTGGCGGCGGGCGGGCGGAGAGGGTGGGATTCGAACCCACGGTCCCTTGCAGGACACACGATTTCCAGTCGTGCCGATTCGGCCGCTCTCGCACCCCTCCCGGCGGGCCAAGGGTAACCTGTCGGCCGGGCCCGTCGCTCCGTGCGACGGCCGGGCCCTGCGCAACGGCAACCCGTGAACCGAGTCAGGGCCGGAAGGCAGCAGCTCTCAGCGGGTGCTCCCGTGTGCCGCAGTCAGTCTGGCCGCCGCACCGGGTGACGGGCCGTTTCCGACCCTGGCGGGCAGCCTGGCGGCCCCGGCAAGGCCTCGAGGGAGCCAATCGGGTACAGCCGCCGCCGCTAGGATCGGCCGTCGTGGCCCCCCCGCCCTACCAGTC
>JBOGGR010000180.1:0-3867 GCA_050744025.1 Acidimicrobiales bacterium | reverse complement strand
GCTGGGGGCCGGCCAGGCGACGGGGGCGGGAGCCGGCCAGGCGGCGGGGGCGCGGCGGTCGTGACCCGGCGCCGGCGCTGGATCGAGCTCGTGGGGCTGGTGGCCCGCAGGGAGATGCAGGAGCGGTCCCGGGCCCGCTCCTATCGCCTCACGACCGTGATCCTGATCCTCACCGTCGCCGCCGCTGTGGTCATCCCCGCCCTCCTGAAGGGGCACCATGCCGTGGAGCGGGTCGGCGTGGTGGGCGCGGCTCCGGCCGCCCAGTCCGCTGCCGACCAGAGCGCAGCCGCCCAGAGCGCAGCCGCCCAGACGGTGCGCGAGGCCGGGCGGGTGACGGGGTCGAGCGTGGCCGTGGTCCCCGTCGCCAGCCTGGACAGGGCCAGGGCCGAGCTCCGCTCCGGGTCTCTCGCCGTGGTCCTGGTGAGCGGCAAGGAGGTCCTGGTGAAGCAGAGCCCAGGCCAGGGATCCACCTCCTCGACGGCGTCCCTCGCAGGGGCCATCTCCCAGCTGGCAGGCCTGCAGGCCGTGTTCGCCCAGCTGCCCCCCGGTGTGGCCGGCTCTCTCTCGAGCCACGGGCTGGCCCTCCCCGTACGGGGACTCACCCCGCCGCCGCGCAAGCTCACGAGCCGCTTCACCGGCCTCTATGCCGCCATCGTGATCTACGTGCTCATCTTGTTCTACGGCATCCGCATCACCGTCGGGGTGGGCGAGGAGAAGTCGAGCCGGGTGGTGGAGGTGCTGCTGGCCACGCTGCGCCCGGTCCAGCTCCTCACCGGCAAGGTGCTCGGCATGGGGTTGGTGGCCGTGGCCCAGGTGGCCGCCATGGTCGTTACGGCCCTGATCCTCGGAGCAGCCGTCGGCTCGACCCTGCTCCACGGCACGTCCGCCGGGGTCCTGGGCATCGGGGCCATGTGGTTCGTGCTCGGGTACGCCTTCTACTGCACGGCGTTCGCCGCCGCCGGGTCCCTCATCAACCGTCAGGCCGACACCTACAACGCCACGCTGCCCATCCAGATCCCACTGATCCTGGCGTACATCCTGTCGTTCTCCGTGGCGTTCGGGAGCGTGAGCCCGCTCGATCGCGTCCTCGGCTTCCTGCCCCCCACCGCACCCGTCATGATGACGATGCTCTACGCCGCGGGGGCGGCCCCGGCGTGGCAGGTGGCAGCCTCCGCCGTGATCTGCGTTGCCGCCACCATAGGCATGGCCAAGGTGGCCGCCCTCGTCTACGAGCGGGCCATCCTGCGCACGGGGCGGCGCGTGCGGGTGAGGGAGGTCCTGCGGACGCGGACCACGTAGCGGGGGGGCGGGGGCGGCGGGGCGGGGGGCGGGGCGGGGGGGGTCAGTGAGCGGTCCCGGCCTCCAGGACCTCCTGGTCGGCGACGACGGCCACGCCATTGTCCCGCGCCAACTGCATCACGATGGGCGAGGGCGGTTGGCGGGCGACGACGACGGCGAGGGCCGGGCGTCCCGCCCTCGCCATGGTTGCAGCCCGGCGAGCCGCCCGCTCGACGTCCCGGTTGGCCAGCCGCCACGAGGCCTCGATCACGATCCCTATCGGGCCGCCGGGGGGGGCCGGCTCGCCGGGGCGGTCCCGGAGCTCGGCCTCTGCGATGATGTCAGCTCGCAAGAGGTCGTCCAGGACGGCCGGCTCGACACCGCTGGCCGCCAGATCGGCCTCCAGGGTGGCGAGGGAGGTCTCGTCGAGCAGCCTGAGGCCTGCCACCAGATGGCGGAGGTAGCGCCTGGGCTGCTCGCGAATGTGGCGCTCCAGGTCGATCCCCTTCAGCTCGCCGAGGTCGTCGAGTGCCTGATCGAGGCGCTCCTCGGTCCGGGCCTGGCGCTGGGCCAGCTCGGCCATGGCGGCCGCCAGCTGGTCCATGCGGTCAGCCAGCCGGTCGACGTTGGTGGTCAGCCGGTCGACGTTGCTGATCAGCCGGTCGACGGTGGTGGTCAGCTGGACCATGTGCGCCGCCAGCTGATCGACGTCGGCAGTCAGCTGGGCGAGGCGCTCCTCGGTCCGGGCCTGGCGCTCGGCCAGCTCGGCCATGGCGGCAGCCAGCTGGTCGGTGTGGGAGGTCAGCTGGACCAGACGGTCCTCGTTCCGGGCCTGGCGCTCCGCCAGATCGGCAAGGCGCCCTTCCGCCCGCGCCTGACTCTCGGCAAGCTCGGCCATCGCAGCCGGCAGGCGCAGCAGATCCTCGCTGAGGAGGACACCGCGAAGGACCGCGGCCAGGGCCGGGTCGCCCTGGAGCTGAGCGGTGATCTCGCGAGCATCCACACCAGCAGTGTACGGACACCCTGTGACATTGTCCGTCGGTGCGACAGGGCCAGGCGCGCCGTGACCATGCCGGTCGGCGCAGGACAACCGTAGACCTCGTGCCCCTGGGGCCCGAGCCCGCCTGCAAGGTCAGGATGCCGACGCGGATACGGTCGGACCGTGGACATCGACGACGTTCGGGACCTGTGGGACCCGGAGCCGGGCTGGCTCAACACGGCCAGCTACGGCCTGCCGCCCAAGCCGGCGTGGGACGCCCTCCAGGAGGCACTGGACGAGTGGCGCCACGGGCGCTGCAGCTGGGAGGCCTGGGCCGAGTCCACGGAGCGCTCCCGCGCCTCGTTCGCCCGCCTGGTGGGCGCCCGGGTGGAGGACGTGGCCGTGGACGGCACCGTGTCGCAGCTCGTCGGCCTGGTCGCGGCCGCCCTGCCCGACCGCGCCCGCGTGGTCGTGCCAGACGTCGAGTTCACCTCCAACCTGTTTCCCTGGCTGGTGCAGGCCGATCGCGGTGTGGAGGTCGTCACCGTGCCGGCCGCCCGACTGGCCGAGGCCGTCGACGCCAGGACCACCCTGGTCGCCTTCAGCGCCGTGCAGTCCGCCACCGGCGATGTGGCCGACTGCGACGCCGTCGTCTCCGCCGCCCGCCACCACGGAGCCCTCGTAGCCGTGGACGCGACCCAGGCCTGCGGGTGGCTCCCCGTCGACGCCTCCCGGGTCGACGTCCTCACCTGCGCCGCCTACAAGTGGCTGATGTCGCCCAGGGGCACCGCGTTCCTCACCATCAGCGAGGGGCTCCGCGACCGGGTGCGGCCCCTGTCCGCCGGCTGGTACGCCGGCGAGGACGTCCACGACTCCTATTACGGCCCCCCGCTGCGCCTGGCCCGCTCGGCCCGGCGCTTCGACGTCTCCCCGGCCTGGTTCTCCTGGGTGGGGGCGGCCCCGGCGCTCCGCCTGCTGGAGGAGCTCGGCGTTGAGGCGGTCCACGCCCACGACGTGGGCCTGGCCAACCGGTTCCGCTCCGGGCTCGGCCTCCCCGGAGGCGACAGCGCCATCGTGTCCACTGACATCGCGGATGCGGCCGGGCGCCTGGAGCGGGCTGGGATCCGGGCCGCCGTGCGGGCCGGCCGGGTCCGGGCCTCGTTCCACTTGTACACGACGGAGGACGACGTGGACAAGGCCCTCGAAGCCCTGACCGGGTAGCCAGGGGGCGGGTAGCCGGGGGGCGGGGAGCCGGGGGGCGGGGAGCCGGGGGGCCGGGGGGCCGGGCCGGGGGGCCGGTCTCAAGACCCGCCGGGAGAGTGCCGACATACAACCCCAGGGACGGCGACGAACGTCTCACACGACCAGCTCGCCGGCCTGACCACGGGCCGGTCCTCTTCGGCGGGAGCCTGACCGTGACCGAGCAGCATCCGACCAGAACCCTCCATGCCCCTCGCGGGCGGCGCTCCGTCCGGCGTGCCCTGCAGGCCCTGGGCGCCGTCGGGGTCACCGCCACGGTCCTGAGCGGCCTGGCCTCCCTGGGCGGCCCGGTTTGGGCCAGCGGCTCGGCCGGGCAGGCGCCGCCGGCCCCGGTGCTGCCGGTCCCGCCG
>JBOGGR010000179.1:0-14843 GCA_050744025.1 Acidimicrobiales bacterium | reverse complement strand
CGCCGGCGGTGGCGGCCCGGACGGGCCCGGCCCGCTCGCCCTCCAGGCCTTCTGGCCCGGCGTGGCCGGGATCGACCTGATGGGGGAGGACGTGGAGGTCCCTCCCGGGGTGCGGCTGTGCGGGACGGAGGCCCTCGCGGCGCTGCGGGTGGAGGCGGGGGTGCCGGCCATGGGACGGGAGCTGGGGGAGCGGACGATCCCCGCCGAGGCCGGTCTCGTCGAGGGCTCGGTCAGCTTCACCAAGGGGTGCTACACGGGCCAGGAGCTGGTGGCCCGCCTGGATGCCCGGGGCAGCCGGGTGCCCCGGCGCCTTCGGGGGGTGATGGTGACCCTGGAGGCCCTGGGCGACCGGCCGGCGCCGGGGCCGGGCGCCGAGCTGGTGGGCGGGGAGCGGGTCGTCGGGGAGCTGACGACGGTCGCCCTGTCCCCGGGGCTCGAGGCGGTGGTGGCGCTGGCGTACGTGCGCCGGGAGGTGGAGCCGCCGGCCGGCGTCGAGCTGCGTTGGGGGGCTCACGCCGTGGACGCCCAGGTGCGGGAGCTGCCCCTCGTCGGCTGAGGGGGCGGGGCCCCGTCAGCCGGCCCGCTCCACGCGGAAGGTGTGACGGTAGGCGAGAGGCGTGGTGTGGACCAGGCGCTGGAAGTGGGGGCGCAGGCTGGTGGCGGTCTGGAACCCGCTCGACCGGGCCACCTGCTCCACCGGCTCGTCGGTGGTCTCCAGCAACCGGCGGGCCAGGAGGATGCGCTGGTGGAGCAGCCACTGAAGGGGGGTGGTGCCCTCCCTCGCCCGGAAGCGACGGGCGAAGTGGCGGGGGCTGAGGCCGGCCCGGCGGGCCAGGGTCTCGACGCCGATGGGCTCGTCAAGGTGCTCGACGGCCCAGGCCAGCGCCCTCCCGAGCAGGTCGTCGGTCCCGGGGAGGGCGATAGGAGCCTCCACGTACTGGGCCTGGTCGCCCTGGCGGTGGGGGGGGACGACCATGCGGCGGGCCAGGGCGTTGGCCACCTGGGCGCCGTGGTCCCGGCGGACCACGTGGAGGCACAGGTCGATGCCGGCCGCGGTGCCGGCCGAGGTCAGGATGTCCCCGTCGTCCACGTAGAGGACGCCGGAGTCGACCTCCACCTCGGGGTACGCCCGCTCCAGCTCGGCGGCGTTCATCCAGTGCGTGGCCACCCGGCGGCCGTCGAGCAGGCCGGCCTCGGCGAGCACGAAGGCGCCGGTGCACACCGAGATCATCCGGGCCCCCCGGCGATGGGCGGCCCTCATGGCCTCGTAGGCCTCCTCGGGGAGGGAGCGGCGGGGAGTCCCGGCCGACACGTACACCGTGTCAGCCTCCGCCAGGGCCTCGAGACCGTGAGGGGTGTCGATGGTGAACCCTGTCGCCGTCGGCACCGGGGGTGGCGTGACAGCGGCCACCAGGAAGCGGTACCAGGGGTCGGCCAGGTCGCGACGGTCGATGCCGAAGACCTCGCAGCCCACGGCGAACTCGAAGGGGGACAGCCCTTCGAACAGGAGGGCGACCACGGTGTGGGCACGTGCCGGCGGCATGGCAGGATTCTAGCGAACCCTGTCGTTCCTGCCAATGGTGCCCGGCTCGGGCCGGGCGCACCATGACCACATGGAACTGCGCACACGCCCCCAACCAGCCCACCGTCCGGCCGATCGCATCGGCTCGACCGGCCCGACCGCCCCGGCAGCCCCGCTCCAGCCCCCGGCGTCGCCGCCCCCGTCCAGCTCGCCGCACGAGGGCGGCTGGCCCCGTCCCGGAGGCCAGGTGGTCGAGCGGTCCTGGTGGGCCCTGGCGGCCCTGGTCCTCGTGGCCGCGATCGTCGTCTCCCTGGTCCTCGCTCCTGGCGCGGTCCTGACCGGCCGGGCTGGAGGTCAGGTCCCGGCCGCCGGCCGGTGCGCCCCGCCCCAGCTCGCCCGGGGGCTCTGCCCGCCGGCGACAGCCCGGCTCGGGCAGAAGCCCTGAGGGTGGGCGGGCCGGGGCGGCGGGACGGCCGCCATTCCTAGGAGCTCAGCAGGAGTAGTCGCCGTCGAAGGTGCCCTGGCCGTACTGCACCATCCAGGTCGCCCCCCCGCCGAAGGAGTGGGAGGCCCCGCACCAGTCCGCCAGGTTGGAAGGGTCGCCCCCCGTCGCCACCCAGGTGGGGATGCCCGGCTGGTAGGCGCCGGTGATGAGGCCCCACTGGTAGGGGGTCGAGTAGACGGCGGCGGTGTGGCCGGCGTTGCGCAGGGAGTCGATGGCGCCGGCGATGAGCTTCACGTTGTCGGCCGTGCTGGACGACCACAGGCCGCCCGGGTCCTCGACGTCCAGCCACCACGTGCTGGCCGAGATGTTGTAGAGCGCGGCGTCGGCCATGGACGAGATGGCGGCGTTGTAGCCGTAGTCGTAGAACTGGCACGACAGGTCGCCCTGCTTGGCGCAGGCCGCCTCCGGCCCCTGCATGAGGTGGTTGGTCTCGTTGGGGTCCCAGCCGGCAAAGGGAACGTTGATGTTGATGTAGAGGCTGAGGCTTGGGCCGGCCCAGGCGGCCTGGGCCTGGAGGCACGGGTTGATGGAGTAGGCGTGGCCGTCGTTCACGCCCACGATGGCGAACTGGCGGGTCCCGGTCGGGAAGGCGGCGCCTGGGCACTCGGGCCAGGAGATGTCGTAGCCGACCCCGCCGTTCGGGAAGGGGGACCCGGCGGGCTGGGGGGGCGGCGGGTAGGTGGGCGGGGGAGCCCCCGAGCCCGAGGGCGGGCCCGAGCTGGGTGGCGGGCTGGACCCCTGGGCCGTGGGTGCCCCGGCCGAGCTGGCGATCGCCGTCAACGTGGGGTCGGTCAGGGCCGCGGGGCCCCCGAAGGCCAGGCCGGCGGAGAGCGTGGTGGCGTAGTCGGCGGCGTAGGTGGCCACGGCGCCGGCGTCCGTGGGGCTGGGCGTGACGAGGAGGGGCTCCTTGTGGGCGCCGGCGGCGCCGCCCCCGGCGAGCGCATCGGCGAAGTCGTCGCCCCTGGCGACGGCCAGCCCTGCGGTGGAGAACCCCCATTGGGTCACCTCCTCCTGCGCCAGGGCGAGCGAGGTGGCCGAGCGGTCGGGGCCGGCGAGCCGGGTGACCGTGATGCTCATGGACGTGAGCTGCTGGCTGATGGCCGGGCTGACGGCGCCGTCCCCGCCCACGAGCAGCACGTTGCCGATGTGGAGGGCGGTGATGGCCTGGGCGGCCGCAGCGGAGAGGGTGGTGGCGCTGCCGTCGGTCAGGATGATGGGCAGCTTGGCGGCGTAGGCGAGGGGGCCGGCGGCGAGGGCGTCGGGGAAGGTGTCGCCGGTGGCGAGGATGGCCGTCGGGACCCCGGCCTGGTCCCGGCCGACGGTCGTTCCCGGGTACTGGGCGATCATCGCCATGGTCTGGAAGCGGTCGGAGCCGGAGATGCGGGTGACCTGGAGCCCGCTCGCCTGGAGGGCCTGCTGCTGCCCGGCGCTGACGGCGGCCGTGCCCCCGAGGATGACGACCTTCGTGGCGTGGAGGGCGGTGAGCGCCTGGGAGGTGGTGGCGGGGAGGGCTCCGGTCGGGTTGGTCAGCAGGATGGGGGCCTCCAGGTTGCCGGCGAGGAAGTTGCCGGCCAGGGCATCGGGGAAGGTGGTGCCGGTGGCGAGCAGGACCGTGCTCGCGCCCGACGGGAAGGAGGACGTTGCGATCTGGGCTGCCGTGGCGAAGCGGTCAGCCCCGGCCATGCGGGTGAAGGTGAAGCTGCTGGTCGCCCCGGCCGCCGGGGTCAGGAGGGCGAGCTGGGCGGCGACGAGGGTCGCCACGCCCACCGCCGCTGCCGCCGTGCCGGCGATCGCCGCGAGGGCTCGCCGCGCTCCAGGCAGCCCTACCCGCGCCCGCTTCGCCCGCCTCACCCGCCTCATGCCCAAGAGTTCGCCTTGTCGCCCCGCGCCCAGCGCGCCCCACTCTCCCACGTTCCCATCAAGGACGGGGGGCGGGCCGGCGTGTCACCGTGTTTCGGGGCTCCGGCCGGGGCCGGGCGCGGCCCCGGGCGTGGCCCGCCTCGAACTTGTGATGATGAGGCGTCAAAATGGCGCAAGATCGCCACAAGTTCGAGGGAGAGGGCCCTGCCCGCGCCCCGGATACCCCGGTAGGCTGGCCCGACCATGGCCGCCACGTACCTGGACGGGATCCTGGCCGCCCACCGGGAGGAGGCGGCCGCCGATCACCGCCGCCTGGGGGCCCTGGTCGACTCGGCGCTGGCTGCGCCACCGCCCCGCCCCTTCACGGCCGCCCTGGCCGGCGCCGAGGGCCTGGCCGTGATCGCCGAGGTGAAGCGGCGGTCCCCCCGGGGCCCGCTGGACGACGGGCTGGACCCGTCTCGGGTGGCGTCGGACTACCGGGACGGTGGGGCAGCGTGCCTGTCGGTCCTCACCGACGAGCGCTTCTTCGGCGCCAGGCCCGGCGACCTGGGCGCCGCCCGGGTAGCCTCGGGCCTGCCCGTCCTGCGCAAGGACTTCACGGTCGGTCCGGCCGACGTCTGCGACGCCCGTCTGATGCGCGCCGACGCCGTGCTGCTCATCGTGGCCGCTCTGTCCCCGGGGGAGCTGGGCGAGCTGCACGAGCTGGCCACCCGCCTCGGCCTGGCTGCCCTGGTCGAGGTCCACGACGAGAACGACGTGGAGAGGGCCCTCCTGGTGGGTGCGACGTTGATCGGCGTGAACCAGCGGGACCTCGCCACCTTCGAGGTGGACCGGGCCCGGGCCGAGCGACTCCGGCCCGGCATCCCGGCTGGCGTCGTGGCAGTGGCCGAGTCGGGGATAGGCACGCCCGAGGACGTTCGGCGGCTGGCCGGCGCCGGCTACGACGCCGTGCTGGTGGGGGAGCACCTGGTCCGCTCCCCGGACCCGGCGGCCGCGGTGACGGCTCTCCGCACGGCGGGCTGCCGCCACGAGGCAGCGGTCGGGGGCGACCCGTGTTCGTGAAGGTTTGCGGGACCACCTCCGAGGAGGACGCCCTGCTTGCCGTCGCCATGGGTGCCGACGCGGTGGGGTTCGTGTTCGCCCCCTCCACCCGTCAGGTCTCCCCGGCCCTGGTCGGCGACATCGTCCGCCGGCTGCCGCCTGAGGTGCTGACCGTCGGGGTCTTCCGGGACGAGGCGCCGGTCCGGGTCGTGGAGGTGGTCAACACCATCGGCCTCAAGGCGGCCCAGCTGCACGGCCGGGAGTCGCCCAAGGCGGCGCGCTGGGTGCGGGAGCGGGTGCCGGCGACCATCAAGGCCTTCGCCGCCGGCGACCCGGCCATCCAGGCGGCGGCCGACTACGGCGCCGACCTGGTCCTCCTGGACGCGCCGTCGCCCGGGTCGGGCGCGCTGTTCGACTGGAGGCTGGCCGAGGGGGTGCCGGACGGCTCCCGGCTGCTCCTGGCCGGGGGGCTGGACCCGGGCAACGTGGCGAGCGCCATCGCCCGGGTCCACCCTTGGGGCGTCGACGTGGCCACCGGCGTGGAGGCCTCCCCTGGTCGCAAGGACCCGGGCAAGCTCCGGGCGTTCATCGCGGTGGCGAAGGGCGCCGCTCCCCCGGAGTGGGAGGGCGTGGGGGAAGGCCCTTACGACTGGCAGGACGATTGACGGCTCCCGGCCCCATGGGGCCCCCCACCGGTCTCGGGCGCTTCGGGGAGTTCGGCGGGCGGTTCGTCCCCGAGTCCCTGGTGCCGGCGTGCGAGGAGCTGGAGCGGGCATTCCGCTCGGCCTGGGCGGACCCGGCCTTCCGGGCCGAGTACGCCGCCATCCTGCGTGACTACGCCGGGAGGCCCACCCCGGTCACGGAGTGCCGCCGGCTATCGGAGCGGCTGGGCGTGCGCGTGCTGCTCAAGCGGGAGGACCTGACCCACACCGGCTCGCACAAGATCAACAACGTGGTGGGCCAGACCCTCCTCACCCGGGCGATGGGCAAGGGCCGGGTGCTGGCCGAGACCGGGGCCGGCCAGCACGGGGTGGCCGCCGCCACCGCCGCCGCGCTGTTCGGCCTGGAGTGCGTGGTCTACATGGGTGCCGTGGACGTCGAGCGCCAGGCCCTCAACGTCTGGCGCATGAAGCTGCTGGGCGCCGAGGTCCGCCCGGTGACCGCCGGCAGCGCCACCCTGAAGGACGCCGTGAACGAGGCCATGCGCGAGTGGGTGGCGTCGGTCGGGACGACGCACTACTGCCTCGGCTCGGTGATGGGCCCGCACCCGTACCCGTGGATGGTCCGGGAGCTGCAGAGGGTGGTGGGCGACGAGGCCCGGGCGCAGTGCCGGGAGCTGCTGGGCGGCGCCGACCCGGACTACGTCGTGGCCTGCGTGGGCGGCGGCTCGAACGCCGCCGGGACCTTCGCCGGGTTCGCCGACACCGCCGCCGCCCTCGTCGGGGTGGAGGCGGCCGGGGGAGCGGCCCTGGCCCGCGGCATACCGGGCGTGGTGCACGGGATGCGGTCCCGGATCCTCCAGGACGAGCACGGCCAGGTGCTGGAGGCCCATTCCATCTCGGCCGGGCTCGACTACCCGGGCGTCGGGCCCGAGCACGCGCACCTTGCTGCCATCGGCCGGGCCCGCTACGTGGAGGCGGGAGACGGAGAGGTGCTGGACGCCTTCCGGCTCCTGTCCGAGACGGAGGGCATCATCCCGGCCCTGGAGCCTGCCCACGCCATGGCCTGGGTGGCGAGGGCGGCAGGGACGCCCGAGCTTCCCGCCGGGGCGACCGTGCTCGTCACCCTCTCGGGGCGTGGCGACAAGGACGCCGCCCAGGTCATGGGCCTGCTCGGATGACGCCGGCCCCGTCCGCCCCGTCCAGTGGCCGCCCGTCGCCGACACAGCTCGCCCCCACGGCCCCTCCTCCGGCGGCTGGGCCCTCCCGACCCGGGACCGGCTCGCTGGAGTCGGCCTTGCGGGCTGGGCGGGCGGCGGGACGGAAGCTCGTCGTCCCGTACGTGACAGGTGGCCTGGGCCCGGACTGGCCCGAGGTGGTGCGGGCGGTGGCGGCCGCCGGCGCCGACGCCGTCGAGGTGGGCATCCCGTTCTCCGACCCGATGATGGACGGGCCGACCATCCAGGAGGCCGCCACCCGGGCCCTGGCCGCCGGTGCCACGCCGGCCGGCGTGGTGAGGGAGATGGCCCGGCTGGACGCTGGCGTGCCCCTGGCCGTCATGACCTACCTGAACGTGGTGGCCCGGGCCGGCTGCAGCCGGTTCGCCTCCTGGCTCTCCGAGGCCGGTGTGGCCGGCGCCATCGTGCCCGACCTTCCCCTCGACGAGGCCGGGCCCTGGCTGGCGGCGGCGGCCGATGCCGGGGTGGAGGCGGTCCTGCTGGCCGCACCGACCACCTCGGACGAGCGCCTCCGGGCGATCTGCGCGGCGGCCCGGGGCTTCGTCTACGGCGTGGGTCTCATGGGGGTGACGGGCGAGCGCCAGGCTCTCGCATCGTCGGCCTCGGTCATGGCCCGCCGGCTCAAGGCGGTGACCGACAAGCCCGTCCTCATCGGGGTGGGGGTGTCGACGCCGGACCAGGCTCGCGAGGTCTGCGCCGAGGCCGACGGCGTGGTCGTGGGGTCGGCCCTGGTACGCCGCCTGCTGGACGGGGGCGGCCCCGAGGCCGCCGGGGCGTTCGTGGCCGAGCTGCGAGCGGCCGTCGACGGCTGAGGGGGCGAGCCGAGTGCCCAGGCGTGGAGCCCGGGGACGCGGTGGCGGGGGCCCACCCACCGATCCCGCGCAGTTGCCGAGCCCACACCGGATGTCGATCACAGGGAGCCCCGACCTGCCGGAGGGCGTTACCCTGTCCGTGATGCCCGCCGACGAGATCGACCGCCTCGTAGAGGCGCTGCGCCAGGATCCGGGCCGGCGGCGGGCGGTCCTGAGCGCCCTGCTCACCGACGACTTCCTGGTCCTGCCGAACACGGTGGCCGGGATGGAGACCCGCCTGGTGGAGGTGGAGGCCCGCCTGGTGGAGATGGACGCCCGGCTGACGGCCCGGCTGGACGCCCTGGCGGAGCAGGTGGAAGCACTGACAACGGAGGTCCGCAAGCTCGTGGAGGTCGTCCACCGGCACGACGACCAGCTCGGGGACCTGCGGGGCTGGCGGCTCGAGGATCGCTACCGGCTCCACGGCGACGCACTCCTCTCGTCCCTGGCCCGCCGGCTCCGGCTGGTACAGCGCGAGGAGCTGATGACGCTGGTGGAGGACGCGGAGGACGCCGGCTCGATCACCATGGAGGAGGCGGTCGACGTGCGCCTGGCCGACGCGGTGTTCGCCGGCCGGGGCAGGGACGGGGCCGACGTGTACCTCGTGGTGGAGGTGTCAGCCGGGATCGGGCCGGGCGACGTGGCGAGGGCCAGGAGGCGAGCGGACATCCTGGCCAAGCTCGGGGTGCCGACGACGGCGGTGGTCGCCGGCGAGCGGATCGACGACGACCCGGCCACGCTGGCCGCGGCGGCCGGCGTGGAGGTCGTCACGGACGGGAGCTGGGCCCGGGCCGGCTGACCACCGTCCTCCGAGGAGGGGCAAACGCCCTGGCCAGCGGCTCGCGACGTAGCCCCAAGAGGATGCGAGCGGGCGTCGGCGGCTGGGGCGGGCCTGGGGCCGGGCCGGCTTCAGAAGGCCGCGAAGGCGTAGGAGCTGGGGAGGGGGAGGGAGCCGGTCCCGGGGTGGCCCAGGTGATAGGTGTGCAGGGGGCCGCTCAGGCCGCAGAAGTAGAGCCAGGTCCCGTCCGGCGACCAGTGTGCCGAGCCCAGCGGCTCCCCGACGGGGACGGGTGGGGTCGAGGGGAGGACCTGCGAGGAGCAGTCGGTCACGTCGACGAGGGCCACCTGGGCGCTGGGCGAGCCGCCGGCCGGTGCGGCCACGAAGGCGGCGAGCTTGCTCCCGTCGGGGGAGAAGGCCCCGCCGCCCCAGAACCCTTCGTGGCCGGCCGGTGGCTGGACGACGCAGGCGAGTCCCGCGCTCTCGCCGACGCTCTCCACCTGGAGCGGGCACTGGCCGTCCAGGCAGCCACCACCGGCCAGGGGCACGGTCCAGGCCACGTCGGCGGAGCCGTGGTCGACGAACGCGCCGATGAAGGTGGCGACGGGCCCGAGGGGGCGGGTGACCGAGCGCCGGGCCGGGCTCCACACCTCGAGCTGGCTCTGGCTGCTGGTGAGCAGCAGGCCGCCGGGCACGGCCGCCATCGGCACGGCGCCGCTCGGCAGGGTGACGGCCCTGGACAGGGCGGAGCCCCGAACCGTCCACTCCTCTACGGTTGCCGACCCCTGGCCGTTGTTCGGCAGGCCGCGAACGAGCCACACCTGCCCGGAGCTGGCACCGGCCAGGACCCAGGTGGCCGGCCCGAGGGGCCTGGGCCCGTCTGCGGACGGGTGCCTCATCGAGCCGGCGAAGGGGGATGACCACGCGTAGGCGTGGCCACCGTCCACGAAGACGAGGGTGGTGGCGCTCACCTTGGCGAGCCCGGCCGGGAACGTGGCCAGCGCCCCTGCCCCGGTGACGTTGCGCAGCCTCCCGGTGGCCAGGTCGAGGACCTGGAGCTGGTTGGCGTTCAGGTCCACCACGTAGCCGGCCGCCGGGGCGGCGAGCGCCCGGTGGCGGCTGCCCGTCGGGCCGCTCGGGCCGGAGGACAGTCCGACGACGACCCCCGCCACGACGATCGCCGCGACGACCACTGCCGCGGCGGCGCCCGCGGCCACGGTCAGGTCCCGGCGCCGCCGGCGCCGGGAAGGAGAGCTGGGCGCGGCGGGTGGCTCCGGCCCGGGAGCGGGGGGCAGGGGCTCCGCCCCGGCCAGGTCGCACCCGCACCGGGGGCAGGCGGCCGCCCATTCCGAGGCGGGCTGGCGGCAGGCCGGGCACGTCACGTCACCGGGCACGCGGCTCCATCCCGGCGTAGCCATACGGGACCTCGGGCGGCCGGCGGGTCACCGGCCACGTGGCTCCATCCCGGCGTAGCCATCGGGACCTCGGGCGGCCGGCGGGTCACCGGGCCAGCTCCTGCTGCCCTACCGACAGCCATGTGGCGACGCCAGCGGTCAGTCGAGCACGGGGCGGGCCCTGTTCCACTGCCGGCCGCTCACCTGTCGTCCGTCTGGATCGAGGGCATCGGCGGCCAGAAGGCGAGGGTCCCCATGCCCGGCCCCACCCCCGGCAGCCGCAGGGCCAGGCGCCGGAACGCCAGCGCGGGGTACACGAAGGTGGCCGCGATCATCTCCACGGGGATGGCCACCGAACCGAGCAACCAGACCGGCGGGACCAGCAGGGGACGGGCCACCACCGGCCAGGAGGTGCTGGCCCGGCCCACTGCCCGGAGCGCCGGGCCGAGGAGCCGCAGGGCCCAGGCCTCCGGGAGCGCGGCCAGCCGGCAGGCGCCGTACGAGAGGCGGAGGACGGTGTAGAGCGGGACGCAGGCGACCTTGGCAGCGGTCCAGCGGGGGGCCTCGACCGCCAGGCCGTGCCGGGCCTCCTCGTACCAGGGACGTGGTCGCAGGCCCGGCACGGTCAGCAGGCTATGCCTGGACCGCCGGGATGGCCCACGCGCCCCGGGATTGCGTGCCGCCCCGGTCGTAGGTCGCCTTGCCGGCTCAGGACCGGGACAGGCGGCCCAGGGTGGCCCGGCGGATGGCGCCGGTCTGAGCCTGGACGGCGTAGAAGGCGGCCTCCCTGGCCAGGCGCTGGGCTGGGTGGGAGCGGCCCATGGCGCGCCCCCCGACCGCCGCGACCAGGGCCAGCGACGTCCGCTCCGCCAGGTCCAGGCCCCAGGCCCGTGCGTCGACCATGGCGGCCAGGTGCTCGCCGAGGTCGAGGGCTGCCGGCGAGCCGGTGAGGGCGTCGGCCAGGCCGTAGGCCTCGGCCCGGCAGCGCTCCAGCTCGCCGGCGAGGGCGGCCGCGGCCCCGCCGACGGGGCCCTCGCCGGGAACCTCTCCCAGCTCGGCAGCCCGGGCAGCCAGGAGGCGGCAGCACCGGTCGGCCACCCCAAGGGCGGCGGCGCTCGGCTGGGGGGTGGCGCGGCGGTCCCGGGCTTCCCAGGCCGCCCGGGCCTCGACGCCGACGACGTCGTGGTCGGGCACGAGCAGGTCGTCGAGCCCCAGCCGGACGGTCGACGTGGCCTGGAGCACGGCCAGCGGCAGAGGCGCCGACGGCTGCACGGCAGCGGTCTCCACGCCCTCCAGGCAGAACCAGACCAGCTGGCCATCTCCCGTCTCCCCCACGACCAGGAACACATCGGCCAGCCCCCAGGACGTGACGAACGGGGCCGTCCCCCGCACCCGCCAGCCCCCGGCGACCCGCTCCGCCGACACGGCTGGCGGCCCGGGGCGGCGAAGGTAGGCGAAGGCCACGCCGGCGAGCGCCTCCCCGCGGCACAGCCGCTCCAGCCAGCGGAGGCGCAGCTGACCGTTGGCGCCGGAGGCCAGCATGCGCACGAGGGAGTGGTGCTGGGCCCACACGAAGTGGGTGGCGCCGCACGCCCCGGCCAGGGCCTCCTGGACCCGGCGCATGTCCCCCGCCGGCAGCAGCGCGGCCAGCGGGGCTCCGGAGCCACCGGGGGCGCGCCCGCTCCGGCCGGTGGGGTCGGTCACGCCGAAGAGGCCGGCCCGGGCGAGGGCCTCCAGGTTGGAGCGGGGGACGACCGGCGCCTGGTCCACCTCCTCGGCGCGGGGGAAGAGCACCTCCTCGGCCACTTGGCGGGCGGCGGCCACGGGGCCGGCGCCCGCCCCGGCGCCAGCGCCCGTTCTCGTCTCCACCTCGGTCGGTCTACCTGGTGGGGCGGGCCGGTTGGGCACGAGGGCCGGGAGTGGGCACCATGGGTAGGTAGGAAGAGAGCCATTTCTATCCCGAAGGTGCGGGACACAGGAAGGAAGGGACCAATGGGCAGGAGCATCGCCCGCCAGCTGATCGACGCCCACCTGGTGGAGGGGGACCCGGGCCGGTCGGGGTCGGAGATCGGGCTGCGCATCGACCAGACCCTGACCCAGGACGCCACCGGCACCATGGTCATGCTCGAGCTCGAGGCCATGGGCCTCCCGCGGGTGAGGACCGAGCTGTCGGCCCAGTACGTGGACCACAACCTGCTGCAGGTCGACTTCCGCAACGCGGACGACCACCTGTTCCTGCGCAGCGCGTGCGAGCGGTTCGGCCTGTGGTACTCGAAGCCGGGCAACGGCGTCAGCCATCCGGTGCACATGCAGCGGTTCGGAGCGCCGGGGAAGAGCCTGCTCGGGTCGGACAGCCACACCTGCGCGGCCGGGTCGATGGGGATGCTGGCCATGGGCGCGGGGGGCCTGGAGGTGGCCATGGCCATGGCCGGCGACCCGTTCTGGGTGAGGATGCCCGAGGTCATGGGCGTGCGCCTGGTCGGTGAGCTGCCGGACTGGGTCAGCGCCAAGGACGTGATCCTCGAGATGCTGCGCCGCCACGGTGTGAAGGGGGGAGTGGGGCGGATCGTCGAGTACCACGGCCCGGGGCTGGCCGGCCTTTCGGCCATGGACCGCCACGTGATAGCCAACATGGGGGCCGAGCTCGGCGCCACGGCGACCGTCTTCCCCTCCGACGGCGCCGTTCGGGAGCTCCTCGAGGCCGAGGGCAGGGGCGGGGACTGGGTGGAACTGGTGGCCGAGGCCGACCCCGAATGGGACCTGAGCGACGAGATCGACCTGTCGGGGCTGGAGCCGTTGATCGCCCTGCCCACGTCGCCCGGCAACGTTGTGCCGGTGGCGGAGGTCGCGGGGGCCGACGTCTACCAGTGCGTGATCGGCTCGTCGGCCAACCCCGGGCTGCGGGACTTCGCCGTGGCGGCCGCCATCGTGGCCGGCCGCCAGACGCACGACCGCGTGAGCTTCGACGTCAACCCCACGTCCCGTCAGGACCTGGAGATGCTGTCGCGGATGGGGGCGTTGGGTCAGCTGGTGGAGGCCGGGGCCCGCATCCACCAGGCCGGGTGCAACGGGTGCATCGGCATGGGCCAGGCGCCCGCCACCGACGAGATCAGCCTTCGCACCATGCCCCGGAACTTCCCCGGGCGCTCGGGTACGAAGGAGGACAAGGTCCACCTGTGCAGCCCCGAGACGGCGGCCGCCTCCGCCCTCACCGGGCGCATCACCGACCCCCGGACGCTCGACATGGCTTACCCGCGCCTCGAGCTGCCGGCCGGGCACGTCGTCAACACCTCCATGCTGGTCGCCCCGCTCCCGCCGGCCGAGGCTGCCCTGGTCGAGCTGCGCAAGGGGCCGAACATCGCATCGCTGCCGGAGATGCCGGCCCTTCTCGACGAGATCGAGGCACCGGTCCTGCTGGTGATGGGCGACGACGTGTCGACCGACGAGATCATGCCGGCCGGCGCCCGGGCCCTGCCGTACCGCTCGAACGTGCCGGAACTGTCCCGTTTCGCCTTCGACGTGGTGGACGAGGGCTTCCACGACCGGGCGGCGGCTGCCCGGGACGACGGCACGGGTGGGGTCCTCGTGGCAGGGGCGAACTACGGCCAGGGATCGTCCCGGGAGCACGCCGCGCTGGTGCCGCGCTTCCTCGGCGTGCACGCGGTGATCGCCGAGAGCTTCGCACGGATCCATTGGCAGAACCTGGCGAACTTCGGTGTGCTGGCGCTCACCTTCGCCGACCCGGCCGACCGGGGCAAGGTCAGCCAGGGCGACGTCCTGGCCATGTCGGGCCTGCGCGACGCCGTTGGGGCCGAGGCCGGCTCCGCCATCCGGGTGGAGAACCGCACGACTGGCGACAGCTTCGAGGTGGTCCACCAGCTCAGCGCCCGCCAGTCGGCCATGGTGCTGGCCGGTGGCCCGATCAACCAGTACCGGGAGCGCACGGGCGAGGGGGCGCCGGCGCCGGCCGGCGGGACGGGGTAGGGGCGCCGGCGCCGGCCAGGCGCCGTCAGGCGTCCCAGCGGGGGCCGCGGCGTCCTGGCTCGGCGCCGCCGCCGCCTCAGCCGGGAGAGGTCGGGTCGAACGCGGTCCCGAGCCGGGCAGCGGCGGCTGCGAGGCGGCGGTCGGCGGTCCACAGCGATGCCCCGGGCGTGAGCCGGGTGGCGGCAAGGAGCTGGGCGTCGACGTAGCCGACGCCGATGCCGTGCAGGGCGTCCCGCTCGACGAGCGTCAGGACCTCGCCATCAGTCGCCACCGTTGCCTGCGGGAGGCGGCTCATCAGCCGGATCACCTCGTGCCGCTGGCGGAGGTGGCCCAAGGCCACCTCTCCCGTCACCCACGGATGGGCCAGGACCGCCCCGTTGTCCAAGAGGCCGGCGAGCGCCGAGTCACTGGCCCGGAGGTGGTCCACCCAGACCGATGTGTCCACGAGGATCACCGGGGATCGGTCCGGCGCCTCGTGACCCGGTCGAGCGCCGGCTCGCTGCCCCCGAGCCTGGCCAGCCGGCGGGCGCTCTCCCGCTCGATCAGGGCCGTGAGCGCCTGGCGCACCAGGGCCGTCTTCTCTCGGGTGCCCGTGAGCCGCTGCGCATCGGCCAGCAGGTCGTCGTCCAGGGTGAGGGTCGTCCTCATGGCTGTCTCCCCTTGTCTTCGCGTCAGATCGGTCATCCGATGATGACACAGATCGTGCCCCGGAGCGGAACCCTGACCGGTCACCGGGACCGGGCTGGTCCCCGTGCCGGGGCCCTGAGGGCTACGCCACCTGGCGGTCGGCGCGCTGTTAGGGTGGCCGGCGATGGTCGTGCTGGTCGTGGTCGAGGCTCTGGCCATCGGCCTCCTGGGGGTGCTCGTGGCGGGCCTGCTTCGGAGCCACGCCGAGATCCTCCGGGCTCTGCACCGGCTGGGAGCCGGGCTGGGGGAGGAGCTGGGCCTGGCCGGGGAACGCCCTCCGCCGGGCGAGGTGCGCCTGCCGGTGCCGGGCTGGACCGCCGGCCC
>JBOGGR010000178.1:0-6002 GCA_050744025.1 Acidimicrobiales bacterium | reverse complement strand
AGACGAGGCCGGCCTTCGCAGCGGCGCCGACGCCGCACCCGGCCGGGCCCCGGCGGGGGGGCGCCGGCCGGGAGTGGGCACATCGCCCGCAGGCCAACCGTCAGCCATTTCGCAAAAAGCAGCCGTGCGCCACACCCGGAGCGAGGGGCGGGGCTCAGTCATGGAAGACCCGCTCGGTGTCGGGGAGGCGCATCAGGCGGCCGGCCCACAGCCAGCAGCCGGCCATGGACAGGAGGCCGATCAGCACGGCCACCTGGCCCATCGGGGTCTCGTAGGCGGCCCGCCCGGTGCCGATCGACAGGCCGGCGAGGGCCATGCCGATGGGCACCACGAGGACGAAGCGGCGGGCAAAGCGGACGCCGGCCTGCTTGGCCTCGGCATCCCGGCGCCCCTCGAGGTCCTGGGCACGGTCCTCGGCCAGGGCGGCCAGCCGCCGGTCGAGGTCGGTCCCCCCGACCTCGTGGGCCACGAGCAGCGTCTCGCAGGCGGTGTCGGCGGTCGGGTCGTCGAGGTGCTCCTTCAGGACGGCCACGGTGCGGGCGAAGTCGGTGGACACCAGCCACTCCCGCTCGGCGGCGGCGAAGGCGGGGCGGAGCTCGGCCGGCCCGCGCCGGCCGGTCTCGAAGAGGGCCTGGGGGATCGAGCGCCCCAGCGAGGACGTGTGGACGCGCATCTCCTCGATCATCCGGGGCCACGCTGCCCGGGCGGTCGCCCGCCGCCGGCGCCGGCGGGCCTGGTAGGACGTGACCGGTGCGGTGGCGGCCAGGCCGGCGGTGGCGAGGGCCGGGACCACGCCGCCGAACAGGGCGAAGGCGAGGCCGCCTCCGGCCAGCGCGAGCACGGCCACGACCGCCGCGAACTCCGCCGGGCGCACGTCGTGGAGGCCTGCCTGGGCCAGCCAGCGGCGCCAGGGCCGGGCCCGGGGGCGGGCATCCGGGGGGCGGGGGCCGGGCCCGAGGCCCTGCCAGTGCAGGGCCAGGCCGGTCCAGAGCAGGAAGGCGCCGTACGCTGCGGCCAGGGCCAGGAGGACGCTCACTGGAGGGCCCCCTCCGCCGTCCGGGGGGGCTCGAAGGGCCCGGCGGGCCCGAGGTGGCCGGCCTCCCCGAGGTGCTCGGCCGCTCCGAGGTGCCCGGCGGGCCCGAGGTGCCCGGCGGGCCCGAGGTGGCCGGCGGCCCCGAGGTGGCCGGGGGGCCCGACGGGCCGGAGCCGGGACAGGATCTCGGCAGGCCCTGGGGCCGGGCTGCCGGCTCGCTCCGGGTCGAACAGCGCCAGCAGGTCGTAGCCGGCGGCCTCGAGGGCCCGGCCGGCCCGGGCCGGCAGGTTGCCGCTCCACCGCAACGGCCCGTCCCGCCCCGCCCGGGCGAACAGGTCGGTCACCGTGAAGGAGACCGAGTCCGAGCCCGACTGGAGGTCCTCCACGGCCACTATCTCGTCGACCTCCACGCGCTGGGGGGTGCGCTGGCAGTGGACGACGATGTCGACGGCCTCGCTCACGAGGGCCGAGAGGGCCGACAGCGGCAGCTCCCGGCCGCCGTCGCCGGCGAGCTGGCACACGAAGCGCAGGCGGGTGAGGGCCTGGCGGGCGGACCCGGCGTGGATCGTGGTGTACCCCTTCACGCCCGACGAAAGGGTCAGCAGGAGCGGCAGCGCCTCCCTGTCCCTCACCTCCCCGACGATGGCCACGTCGGGGGCCATGCGCAGGAAGCCGGCCACCAGGCGGCGCAGGTCCACCTCGGCCCGGTCCGTGCGACCCGAACGGGTCTGCATCTGGGCCACGTTCGGCAACGGCACGTCGGTCTCGAACACCTCCTCGGCGATGACGACCCGGAGCGTCGGGTCGAGCTCGGCCGCGCAGCACGAGAGAAGGGTCGTCTTGCCCGAGCCCGGCGGCCCGGCGAAGACGACCGAGAGCCTGGCCTGCATGCAGGCCCGCAGGAAGCCGGCCACCGTCTCGTCCAGCGTGTCCCGGTCCACCAGCTCGGCCAGGCTCTTGATCGGCAGGCCCGTGAACTTGCGGATGTTGACGAGCACGTGCCCGTCCCGGCCGATGTCCCCGTGGACCACGTGGAGCCGGGCGCCGGTGTCGAGCTGGGCGTCCTGGAGGCCCTCGGCCTGGTCGAGCTTGCGGTGGGAGCCGGTCGCGTCGTCCAGGATCTTGGTCAACGTCCGCATCACGTGGTCGTCGTCGTGGAAGACCTCGTCGTGGTAGCCCGATCGGCCCCGGTGCCGGCGGACGAAGATGGCGTCAGGGGCGTTCACCTGGATCTCCCACACGTCGTCGTCGCCGAGCAGGGGCTCCAGCGGGCCGTACCCGGCGAGGTTGCGGTAGGCCCGCTGGGCCACCACGTCCGGGTCGGCCAGGTCGACGGGGTGCAGCCCACGCTTGAAGTCCTCGGACCAGCGGGCCACCTCGTCGCCGATCAGCGCCGCGAGCGCCCGTGAGCCCCCCTCGCCGGCGACGTCGAGAGACGCCCCTTTCGCCCGCTCCTGCACGGCTCGCTCGATCTCGAGGAGGGGGGACACCCAGGCCGGCGCCAGCTGCGCCACGGTCACCACCAACCCAACCTCCGTCAGCTCCGGCGACGCAACGGTCGCCACCGACCAGCGACCGGGGAAGTGGGTTGGGGAAGCACTGGGAGTCTGCCCGAGGCGCGCCACGGATTCAAGGGGAAATGTGCGGATTCCGCGTCTTCGACGAGAAATATCCCGATCCCGCCTCGCCCCCGTGCCCACTCCCGCCGGCCGCCTTGCCTGCCGGGCCGGGATCACCCCAGGGCGGCCGCCTTCCCACCCGGGCCCGCCTCGGGCTCCGGCCGGCCCCAGCCGATCCCCCCCAGGTCACCCCAGGGCGGCCTCCTCGTCGCCGCCGTCGCCGAAGTGCCCGAGGCTCCCGGGCAGGACCGGCCGCAGACCGGGCGCGGCAGCCGAGCGGCGGCCGGAGCGGGCCAGGACTGCGGCGACGGCTCCGACCAGCGGGTCGGTCAGCTGGACCGGCAGGCGGGACGCGTGCCCGGCCAGCTCGTCCAGCCGGCGCTCGGCCAGGAAGACAGGGCTCGGCGGCCCGGTCCCGTCGTGGGGCGCGAGCTGGCCCAGGGCCCCGGCCAGCTCGGCCCGGGCACGGCGGGACCGGGGGGCGCGGTTGCACACCGGGACGACGCGCTCGGGAGGCACCCCGGCCCCGGCCAGGTCCCCGAGCAGCCTGATGAGGGCGTGACCCCCCTTGACGCCCGGCGTCCCGACGGCCAGCACGGCGTCGGCCTGGGCGGCGACCGTCCTCCCCATCACGTTGCGCTCCTCCACGTCGGCCGACCCGCCCTCGCGCTCCCCCTCCAAGTCGGCCTCGATGTCGCAGACGACCACCCCGTAGGCCGCTCGCAGGCTGGCGAACGCCGCCTGGAAGGCGCGCGGCCGGAGGCTGGACCAGGCCGACGCCCGGCGCAACCCGAGCAGCAGGTGGTAGCCGCGCTCCGCCACGTCGAAGGCGAGGCTCTGGACCTCCTCGGGAGGCAGGCGGCCGTTGCGGTGGGCCTCGACCAGCTCCTGCACGCCGGGGACCACGTCCCTCGCGTCATGGAGCACGGCCAGGTCGGCCCGTCGGGCCAGGTCGGCCAGCAGCACCCGCCCAGGTGGGCCGGGAGGCGCCGCGGACCCGAACCCCCCGGCGGCCAGGACGGCGGCCGCCCCGCCTCGCGTCCCCGCGAGCCCCTGGGACAGGGCCATGGCGACCGTGGAGCCCCCGACCCCTCCGGAGCCGCACACCGCCACGACCACGGCGGCCCCCTGCCCTCCCCGGCCCCGGGCCTCCCCGTCGCCGCTCATGAGGTCGGCCGGCTCGACCGGGTCGGAGAGCTCTCCGCCGGGCACCAGTGCAGCGTGCTGGCGGAGGACGTCCAGCAGGTCGGACGGCCCGAACGTCCCCGCCAGGACGGCCTGGGCCCCGAGGGCCGCCCAGTTCCGCCGGGAGCGGCGGTCCTCGACGACGAGGACCGCGCAGCCGGCCTGGCGCCCGGCGTCGATCAGGTCGCGGTCGAGGGCGGGCAGGTTCGCGTCGACGAGCACGCCGGACCACGGGCGCCCGGAGGCGAGGCGGGCCCTCAGCTCCTCGGCCGACACGCACTTGACGAACTCGAGGGGCAGGGAAGACGCGTTGGCCCACTGGCCGACGGTGCGGAACCAGGCGGCCCGCACCGGGGCCAGCCCGAGGACCACGTACCGGGACCCGGCCACGTCTACCGGCCTCCGGCGCCGGACCGGGACTGGCTGGCGGCGGCCTTCCCCGGTGCCGGAGGGTAGCTGCCGCTGTCGGACGCCGGCCCGGCGCCCGTGGACCGGACCAGGATCACCTCTCCGGCAGCCAGGGCGTGGGCCAGGGCGAGGGTCTGCGCCGAGGTCGAGAGAGCCAGCGTGATCACCTCGCTGCTGTTGCTGCCGGCGGCGATGCCCCCCGAGCCGTCCACCCGGGAGACCACCGGGACGGCCCGCACGACGGCGACCGTGCGGGCCTCGGCCCCGGTGCCGAACGTCGCCAGGACGTCCACCCGGTCCCCGGGAACGAGCGTCCCACCGACCGCGGCGGAGGCCGGGAGAGCGAAGGACATCTCACGCTCCTTCGGAGCGGGGGGGCCGGCGACGACGTCGCTCGCCTGGACCAGCTCCCCGGCTGCCATGGGGCCGACCACCACGGCCCCGATCAGGCGGGTCGGGGTTCTGAACGCCAGGTGGCTGGCGATGCTGGAGGGAAGGTCCATCGGGGCCAGGCCCAGGTCGGTGGCGGTGATCCGGTGCCCGACGGGGAGCGCCTGGCGGGTCACCACGTAGGACAGGCTGTGGCTCCTCGTGGCGTTGGTGTAGGCGGCAAAGGTCCCCACGGCGGCAAGCGCCACCAGCAGGCCCCCCACCACGGCCCGGCCGCCCGGGAGGGCCCGGCGCCGTGGAAGGGGGCGCGCGCCCTGGGAAGCCTCGACCCTGGGCTCTCTGCTGGCCACCCTGCTCACCGCACCGGCTCCCCCTTCTGGCCGCGGGCTCGCCCCTCTGCCGGCGGGCTCGCCCCTCTCCTCGGGCTCGCCCCTCTTCTCGGGCTCGCCCGCTGCCGGCGGGCTCGCCCCTCTCCCGGCGCTCGCCCACTGCCGGCCCGATCCTATGGCCGGGCCGGCCCGCCGGCAACTGGTTCAACTCCAGCTGCTTCGGGCGCTCTCCGTGATGTATGGTAGCCAAGGGAAAGACATGAGGGGCGCTGGAACGTGATCATGGTCGGGAACTACCGGGTCGGGGCCGTCCTCGGTCGGGGCGGCGTGGGCCCGGTGCGGCGGGGCAAGGACAGCTCGGGGCGGCCCGTGGCGCTCGAGCTCGTCTCGGTGGGAGGGGCCGGGCCGGCCCTGGCCTCCGTCGTCGAGGCGGTGTCCCGATGCGGCGCCCCTGGCCTCCTGCCCGTCCAGGACGTGGTCGCCCTGCCCGGCGGCCTGGCCTTGGTGACACCCCTGGTCCCGGAGGGGTCCCTGGCCGACGCCCTCACCCGCCGGCGCGCGCCGGCGGCTGCTGCCGTCGCCCGGGGCGCGGCTGCCGTCGCGGATTCGCTCGCTGGCCTGCACCGGGCGGGGCTGGCGCACGGCGACCTGAAGCCGGCCAGCATCCTGCTCCCGCCAGGCGGTCCGCTGGTGGCCGACGCCGGCCTCGCCACCTGGCTGGCCGGCGCCGGGGCGGCCGGGTGGCCGCTCCTGTCCGCCGGCACCGTCGAGTACCTCGACCCCGAGGTGGCGGAGGGCAGGGCGCCCAGCCCGGCGGGGGACGTGTACGCCCTCGGCATCGTGTGCTGGGAGGCGCTGGTCGGGCACCCGCCCTTCCGCGGGCACACGCCGCTCGCCACGCTGCGGGCGGCCAGCCGGGCCCGGCCTCCCAACCTGCGCGACGTCCGGCCGGACGTCCCGCCCGAGCTGGCCGACCTGGTCATGGCTGCCATGGCCCGCCGCGCCGGCGACCGGCCGGACGGGGCCTCCGAGCTGGCC
>JBOGGR010000177.1:0-5939 GCA_050744025.1 Acidimicrobiales bacterium | reverse complement strand
GTCCACCCGGCCCGGATCGAAGCGGCCGCCCCGGGACTTGGCCGGAGCAACGACCACCCGGTCGATGAGAGCGCCGAGCACGGCCCGGCGCCGGTCGGCCGACAGCCCCGGCCAGGCCGCGCGCAAGGCCCCTTCCTCGCCGGCGTAGGGGTCCAGCGCGGTGGTCCGGCGCCGGCGGGACAGGGCGGCCCTGGCGGCGGCCTGGCGGGCCTCCAGCACCCTGCGGGCCCGCAGGAAGCCACCCCGGTCTATCTCCCCCTTGGCGTACATGTCGGCCAGCTCGCCAAGGCGCTCCTCTACGTCGGCCAGCTCGGCGGCCACCCCGGAGTCGTCGGGGGTCGGGCGCCCGGCCAGGGCCCGGGCCAGCTCGGGGCCGTCCGCGCGCTGGAGCACGGCCTCGACGAGCAGCTCCTCTACTGGACCGGCCATGATGGTGACGTGGCCGCACTTGGCCCGGTCCTCGATGTTGTGGCACCGCAGGACCGTCCTCGAACGGAGCCTCGGGCCGATGGTGTCCCTAGTCAGCGTGCAGCCGCACAGCCCACAGCGGACCAACCCCGTCAGCAGCGAGCGACGAGGCGGGTTCGCCCGGCGTCGAGCAGGGTCGCCGAAGTGGGCGACCAGGCGCTCATGGGTGGGTCGGTCGAGGATTGCAGGCCAGGCGGCCTCACCCACCACCACGTCGCGGTGGACCCGAAGGCCCGCGTGGCGGGGGTTGACGAGGATGGCCCGAAGGGTCGATGGCCCCCAGTGCTTGCCCCCCTGACAGCACGGGACGCCCTGTGCGTTCAGCTCCCGGGCCAGCGACGTGGTGGCCTCCCCGGCCAGGACCCGGGCAGCCAGGCTCCTCAGGATGCCGGCCTCGTCCAGGTTGACCGTCACGAGGTCGGCCTCGTAGCCGAACGGCCTCCTCCCCCCGTTCGGCTTCCCCAGCTCGGCCAGCTCCTCGGCCTTGCGCTTCAGCCTGCGGCTGGTGTCGTCGGAGGACTTGCGGGCCACGGCTCCCATTATCCGTGCCACGAGGCGGCCGTCGCTCGTGGCAAGGTCCACGTCGCCGGCGCAGGTGGCCATGCGCGTCACCCCGGCCCGGTCGCACACCTCGAAGAAGTGCTCCAGCTCCTTGGGGGAGCGGTGCAGGCGGTCGAGGTCGTAGGCCACCACCGCGTTCGCCCCACCACCACCTCGTAGCGCGTCGAGCATGTCCTCATAGGCCGGCCGGCGCTTGCCGGACCAGGCGCTCACGTCGTCGTCCACGTAGACCGTGGCCACCTCCCAGCCCCGCCGGGCGCACAGGGCCCGGGCGTCGCGCTCCTGGCGCCGCACGCCGAGCTGGTCGCCGGCGTCGTCGCGCGACATGCGGCAGTAGATGGCGGCCCGGACGGGTTCGGGGGTGGCGCTGGTGGTGGCGGTCATGGTGACCAAGCATAGTGGGTTTTAGAGCACCACGCCGAGGTGACCGTCAACCCGACCCACTGGTCGGGCCTGCCTCGGCACGAGCTCCTCGACGCCGTGTGCGCCGGCTTCGACGAGGCCGCCGCGGCGGGCCTCACCGACTGCCGGGTGGTGGTATCGATCCTGCGCGAGCAGCCGGGGGAGGACGCCCTGGAGCTCGTCCGGGCCCTCGGCGGGTACCGGCCGGCCCGGGTGGTCGGGCTCGGGGTGGACGGCGACGAGACCGCCGCAGGGCCGACGGGCCCACGGTTTGCGCCCGCCTTCGCCGAGGCCCGGGCCATCGGACTGGGGCGGACCGCCCATGCCGGCGAGTCGTCCGGGCCGGCCGGCGTCGCCTCTGCCCTCGACGACCTCAGGGTTACTCGCATCGACCACGGCGTGCGCTCGGTCGAGGACCAGGAGCTGGTGCGCAGGCTGGCCGGCGACGGGACGGCGCTGAACATATGCCTGACGTCGAACCTCGCCCTCCTGTACGCGGACCTGGCCGACCACCCCATCCGCCGGCTGCTGGTAGCCGGGGTGGCCGTCACGATCAACACCGACGACCCGGTCCCCCTCCGCACGACCCTCACCGACGAGCTCGCCCTGGCGGCTGCCCACTGCGGCTGGTCACTGGCCGACGCCGTGGCCGCGACCGCCCGCGCCATCGACGCCGCCTTCTGCCGGCCGGACGAGGCGGCCGCCCTGCGGTCCCGGCTGGACGCGTACGCCGGGGCCGCGCTTCCTCGAGGCGAGGCGAGCGCCACACGTCACTGACTGATCGTGGTCTGGATGCCAACGAGCACGAACCGCCATGGTCACCTCGCCGGGTCCGCCCCCTCCTGCCCCCTCGCCGGTCCACAGGACGGGGTACCGGTAGCAACTGGCCCGAAAGTGGCGGTAGCGAGAGCCTGACCGGAGCCGCCTCGATCCATCCACCGTTGCCCGGGCTCCGGCTCCTCAGGCTCGGTGACACCAATGGATCTCCGTGATGTACGGCAGGTCCAGCTCTGCCCGAGCCCTGGTGTCGGCGTAGTCATCGAGGACGGCGTCGACGTCCCGGGCGATCTCCACCTGCTCTTCGGTGTCCAGACCCGCCACCCAGCTGCTCGACAGGGCCCGCTCGATCAGGCCGGTGCGGGTGCTGCGCTGTGGGTTCGGGATGCGAGCCTCACGCAGAGGCGTCCAGCCTCGGAGATCTTGGAAGGCTCGACGCCACAGCTGGTCCGAGAGCTGAGGCCTCCCGGCGGGGGCGCGGCTGCGGTAGACCTCGGCGAAGGCAGCCACCCAGGGTACAGCCAAGTCATAGTCGTTCGAGACGAGTCCGAGGCCCCCTTTGGGCCCCAGCACACGGCCGAACTCTTGCCGGGCCGCTACGTGGTCGAACCAGTGGAAGGCCTGGGCGACCACCACTACGTCGACGCTCTGATCCTCCAACGGCAGAGCCTCAGCCGTGCCGTCCCGGAGGTCGACGTCAGGGAGGGCGGACGCCAGCTCGCCTCGCATGGCGGCCACAGGCTCCACCGCCGTCACCTCTGCACCGGTGGAGACAAGCAGCTCGGTGAGCTTGCCGGTCCCGGCGCCGACATCGACGACACGCCGGCCGGGGACGATGTCGAGCTCGTCCGCAAGCAGGCGCAGCGCCGAGGCGGGGTAGGAGGGACGTCCCCGTTGGTAAGCGCCCGCCGCGTGCTGGTAGTTGGCGGCCCCGGGATCGATCATCGACTTGCCTCCTCGGCCACCAGGCGGTCCACCTCGTCTGGGCTGCCGGCGTGGAAGGCGAGATGGTTGAGGCCGGGCCCGCAGCGGCCCAACGTGTCGACGCTGGCCTGACACAGCCAGCTTTGGGGCGAAGTGCCGGGCCCACCACGTGAGCCCGACCCGTGCGTGGTGGCGAGTGCGGCGAGGCGCTCCCGCTCCTGGGGTGACAGGTCTTCGACGCTCGCCACCCGGCCGCCGTCGCTGGTGAGCGGCGCCCACGCCGGCGGAGGCCGGCTTTGCCCGCTCCGGAGCCCCCGAGGCCGGGCCGGCGTCGTTCTCTCCATGTAGGCCGTCGGGGGGTCGACCACCCTCACCAGCCAGAGAGGGAGCTTCATGCCCCGAAGCTACCGCCTGCCGACTCCAGCGACCCTTGGAAGAAGCGGCCCGGATGCTGTGGCTCCGGGCCAGCTCGCAGCCCACTACCGCCACTCTCTGGCCACTTGCTACCGGGACTCGAGAACCTCCAACTGGGTGAATATTATTGACAGGTCAGCTACCTTTGCCAATGACACTGATGTGTCAGCTAGCCGGCCGGCTCCCTGCCATGCGGGCCAAGGTGTTGGCGGCTGCCGAAGCCTCCGGACGGGCCCCCGGCGACCTCCGCTGCGTCCTGAACGTCGCAGTCCACGTCGACGGTGAGGTCGATCCCCTGCCCGACCTGGTCGCCGGCCAGAGTGACCAGGTCGCCGCTCGCTTGCACCAACTCGCCCAGCTGGCTTCAACGCCTTCGACTTCATGCCACGCGGCGCACCCACCTCCGAGCAGGTGGAGCGGATCGCTGCCGAGGTGATCCCCAAGCTGCGAACGCCGGAGTGACCGGTCCACGACTGAGCTTCGGGGTTGCGGCCCGTGCTCGGTCAGGCGACGACCGAGGTGAGCGTGAAAGCGGTCACGTCGACCAGGCCACGGTCGGTGAGGCGCAGCTCCGGCAGGACCGACAGACCGAGGAAGCTCAGGTGCATGAAGGGCGCGTCCAGGCTCACCCCGAGGTGGCCGGCGGCCGCATCCACCAGGTGGGCCAGGGCCGCAGCCACCTCCCGGGCCGGGCGGTCGCTCATGAGCCCGGCGAGGGGGAGGGGGACCTCGGCCAGGACCCGGCCGTCGAGGACCGCAACCTGGCCGCCTCCCAGCTCGGCCAGGCGCGCGACCGCCACGGCCATGTCAGGCGGCCCCTCCGGGCCCCGGGCCCCCACGACCATGACGTTGTGGGCGTCGTGGCCGACGGTGGAGGCGATCGCCCCCCGGCGCAGCCCGAAGCCGCTCACGTAGCCGAGCCCGATCCGCCCGGTCCTCCGATGGCGCTCGACCACGGCCAGACGGGCCAGGTCGAGGCGGCCGGCGGGGTCAACCTCCAGGCGGCCGGTGGGATCAACCTCCAGGCGGCCGGTGGTCAGGCTGCCCGACCGCACCTCGATGACCTTCACCTGCGCGCCGGCCGGGACGGCCAGGTCGAGCTCGGCCGGTCCCGGCGGCGGGTCGAGGTGGACGCTGGCCCGCATCCAGGACGGCGCGGGGGAGGCCGGCACAGCGCCGGGCACGACCTCCCCGTCAGCGGCGACCAGCCGTCCGGCCTGCCAGACCCGGGCGGGCTCCCAGGTTGCAAGCATGTCGAAGGCGCAGATGTCTGCCTGGTAGCCGGGGCCGAGCGAGCCCAGGTGGGTGAAGCCGTGGTAGGCGGCGGGGTTGGCCGTGGCCAGGACCAGGGCGTCCACCTCGGCCACGCCGGCGGCCACGGCCAGCCTGACGCAGTCGTTGACGTGACCGAGGCGGCACAGCGTGTCGGGCTCCCGGTCGTCGGTGCAGAGAGCGACGAGGTCGGTCCCGTGGTGCAGCACCGTCGGGACGAGGGCGGCCAGATCCTGGCTGGCCGAGCCCTGGCGAATGAAGACCCACATGCCCTTGCGCCGCCGCTCCTCGGCCTCGTCCAGGGTCGTTCCCTCGTGGTCGGACTCCACCCCGGCGGCCATGTAGGCGTCGAGGGGGCGCCCGGTGAGCCCCGGGGCATGGCCGTCCACCCGGCGCCGCCCGGCGGCGGCGATCTTGGCCAGCACGTCCGGATCGCCGGCCACTGCGCCGGGGAAGTCCATGACCTCGGCCAGGCCGATGGCCCCGTGCTCGTCCAGGAGGGCGGCGACCTCAGCCGGCCCCAGCTCGGCCCCGCCGCTCTCGAACGGCGAGGCCGGCACGCAGGGCGAGGCGCAGATGCCGAAGGTGAAGGGCAGGCGGGCGGCCGCCTGGGCCAGGGCGACGACGCCGGGGATGCCAAGCACGTTGGCGATCTCGTGGGGATCCGCGGCTACGGCTGTGGTCCCGTGGGGGAGCACGGCGGCCACGAACTGGTCCACCCAGAGCTTGGTCGACTCCAGGTGCATGTGGGCGTCGATGAGACCAGGGGTGAGGGCGGCTCCCTCCACGTCGACGACCTGGTGGGCTTCCCTCGGGCCCCACCCGGCCACCACCCCGTCGGCGATGGCGAGGTCGGTCGTCACCCACTCGCGGGTGGCCGGTGAGAGGACCCTGCCGCCCCGGAGCACCAGGTCGGCCGGCTCGTCCCCCCTGGCCACGGCCAGCACCCTCGAGCTCGCCGGCGGCCTGGCCATCAGATTGTCCCGAGGGGACTGGCGGCTTCAGCCGTCAGGGGAATCGGGGCTCGGGCCAAAGGCCCGACACCCCCGGTGAGTGTCACACGTCGCTCGTAAGCTCTGCTCATGATGCCGGATGCCCGCTTTCGTCGCCCGGTTGGCGGG
>JBOGGR010000176.1:0-5031 GCA_050744025.1 Acidimicrobiales bacterium | reverse complement strand
CGATCAACGCCACGGCCGCCATCCTGCTCCTGCTCTACCAGCTGGTGGCCGAGGAGCAGGGCGTGGACCCGGCCCGCCTCGGCGGCACCGTCCAGAACGACATCCTGAAGGAGTACGTCGCCCGGGGCACCTACATCTACCCGCCCCGGCCGTCGATGCGCCTGGTCACCGACACGTTCGCGTACTGCGCCGAGCACCTGCCGGCCTGGAACACGATCTCGATCTCGGGCTACCACATCCGCGAGGCCGGCTCGACGGCCGTCCAGGAGGTCGCCTTCACGATCGGCAACGGCATCGCCTACGTCGAGGCCGCCCTGGCCGCCGGCCTGGGAGTGGACGACTTCGCCCCCCGGCTCAGCTTCTTCTGGAACGCCCACAGCAACCTGTTCGAGGAGGTGGCCAAGTATCGGGCCGCCCGGCGGATGTGGGCCAGGCTCATGGTGGAGCGCTTCGGGGCGAAGGACGAGCGCTCGGGCCGCCTGCGCTTCCACACCCAGACCGGGGGCTCGACCCTCACCGCGCAGCAGCCGGAGGTCAACATCGTGCGGGTGGCCGTCCAGGCCCTGGCCGCGGTGCTGGGCGGGACGCAGAGCCTGCACACGAACGGCTTCGACGAGGCCCTCGGCCTGCCCACCGAGAAGGCGGCGAAATTGGCCTTGAGGACCCAACAGGTCCTTGCCCACGAGAGCGGGGTGACGGACACCGTCGATCCCCTCGGCGGGTCCTGGTTCGTCGAGTCCCTCACCGACGAGGTCGAGTCCCGGGCGTGGGACTACCTCGAGAGGATCGACGAGATGGGGGGCGCGGTGGCGGCCATAGAGGCCGGCTTCCTCCAGGAGGAGATCGAGCGGGCCGCGTACGCCCACGCCAAGGCGGTGGACGACGCCGAGCTGGTGATCGTCGGGGTGAACCGCTACGTGGACGACGCCCCCGATCCGACCGAGGTCTTCCCGGTCGACCCCGCCCTTCAGAAGAGGCAGGCCGAGAGGACGAGGCGGGTGAGGGCAGACCGCGACCAGGGGACTGTCGACGAGGCACTGGCCGAGGTGGCGGCTGCCGCCAGGGGCAGTGACAACCTGCTGGTGCCCATGAAGGAGGCCCTCCGGCGCCGGGCCACCCTGGGCGAGGTCTCCGACGTCCTGCGGGAGGCCTTCGGCGTCTACCAGCCGGCCCGGTAGACCGCCTCCGACCGCCCTCCTGGGCGGTCCCGGGCGAACTTGTGATGATGAGAGGTCAAAATGACCCAAAATCACCACAAGTTCGCTGCCGGGTAGCCTTCCGGGCCGTGGCCGTGCGGTTCGTGATCATCGGAGCGGGCCCGGCCGGGCACCAGGCCGCCACCCATGCCGCCCGGCTGGGGGCGGACGTGACCCTGGTCGAGCGGGACCTGCTCGGGGGCTCGGCCAACCTGTGGGACTGCATCCCGTCCAAGGCCATGATCGCGACGGGCGGGGTCATGTCGCTCACCCGCCGGGCCCACCGGATGGGCCTGTCCGGTCTGGACGCCAGCCTCGACCTCCAGGCGCTGCGGGACCGGATCGAGGGCATCACCGGGCACCTCGAGCGCTCGATCACCCAGCTCATGGCCAGCCAGGGTGTGCGGGTGGTGCGAGGGACCGGCACGTTCAAGTCGGCCCACGAGGTCGTGGTGGACACCGGCGACGGCCCCATGGTGGAGCTCGATGCCGACGCCGTGCTGCTCTCGACGGGGAGCCGGCCGCGCGTGCCGGGCTGGGCCGAGGTCGACGGCGAGCGGGTGCTCGTGACAAGGCAGGCCTACCCGCCGCCGGAGGTCCCCGAGCACCTCGTCGTGATCGGGTCGGGCGTGACCGGCGTGGAGTTCGTCCACATGTTCCGGTCGTTCGGCTCCAGGGTCACGCTCATCGTGAGCCGCCAGCAGGTCCTCCCCCAGAAGGACCCCGAGGTGGCCGCAGCCCTCGAGTCCGACTTCCTGCGCCGGGACGTGGTGCTCTGCAAGGGGGCCAGGGCCGTCGGCATCGAGAGGACCGCCGACGGCGTGGTCGTCTCGTGCGACGACGGCCGGGTGGCGAGGGGCTCGCACGCCCTCCTCGCCGTCGGCTCTGTGCCCAACTCGGAGAGCCTGGGCCTGGCTGCCGCCGGCGTCGCTGCCGGCGACGGCGGCTACGTCGTCGTCAACCAGCACTGCCAGTCCAACGTGCCCCACGTCTACGCCGCCGGCGACCTGTCGGGGAAGCTCCCGCTCGCGTCCGTGGCATCGACCCAGGGCCGCAAGGTGGCCGAGCACGTCATGGGACTGCACACCCGCGAGCACCGCCACCTCGACTACGACAAGGCCGCCAGCGCCATCTTCACCGAGCCCGAGATCGCCGACGTGGGCCTGGCCGAGGCCGAGGCGTTCGCCGGGGGCCGCAAGATAAGGGTGACGAAGGTGCCGGTCGCGGCGAACGCCCGGGCCCTGATAGACGGTGACGCCAGGGGCTTCGTGAAGATCCTCTCCGACCCGGCCACCGGAGTCGTCCTTGGCGGGTCCATCGTGGGGGACCGGGCCGCCGAGCTGATCTCGGTCATCGCCCTGGCCGTCACCGCCAACCTCCGGGTCACCGACATCGTGGAGAGCCTGCTCGTCCACCCGGCCCTGGCCGAGGCCCTGGCCGACGCCGCCGAGTAGCAGCGGGCCCCTGCTATCTACCGCCCGGCCGACCGGTGTGATGTGACGTGGATTCGGGACCCCCGGCCTCTCGACGCCCGGCGCTGCATGACGATCGACACCAGTACCCGGGCCACTGGGGCAGCAACCAGGATGCCGAGCAGCACAACGATGGTAGTGATCACTTCGCCTGGTGAGCCTGTGTTTGGAAGAGAGGGATAGGCCTGACGGTGATGACCTCGGCGCCGCCACTCTTGCTTCGGCTGATAATCCCCGGCTGAGGTCCGGGAACCTGTGCGGGGGGTGGCGGCATTGTACGAACCATAAGCGGCTTACCGTCTGGCCCGACCACCGGCTGACCGTTCGGCCCAGCCACCTGCGTCCATTCAGGCACTTCGGCCATGTTGGTCGTCCCGTCGGGATTCACCCATGCTGGGAGAGGAGGCGGATGGCCCGGACCATAGTCCGGCTTCGCTGCCGACGCGGATGCGATCGCGGGAACCGCGATGGCGATTCCAGTACCCAGCGCGAGCGCACCTACCGTGACAGCACTGATCAGGATCTTCGAACGACGGCGCATATCTGCCTCCTCATGACAGGTACTGTTGGGGCGAACTTATGTTTCCTGCGGGCCATGTCCCATTCAGAACGTAGCCATTGGCGGCAGTAAAGTAATATCCGGCGCCACAGGTATTGCCGGTAAAGGTGACGGTATACGACCAGTCGGCAGTAGGATTATCATACCAATAGGTGCCGTCGTAGGCCAGCCATCGACGTTGAGAATAGTTGTAGATGAAGGACTCTACATGCACCTTGATGTAATGTGCCGGCCGAGTGAAACGGAAGCTGCAAAAGGGGTACCCTTGTTGAGGCGTCGTATAGAGGCTTCTCGTGGTCCCCAGAAAGTAGCCATCGCTGGGAGGTGTTGACACTTGGGCAGTCGTCTTGACGCACAGGGTGGTATCCTGATAGGTGATGCCCGTACTGCTGACGGCGAACGCTGGAGCAGCTGTACCAAGGACGAGAACTGTGACGAGCGCCATTCCAAGCATCGGCACCGTCAGCAGTCTTGTCCTGAGACGCCTCAATACTATCTCGCCGCGCCGGCCCTCATTCCTCATGAGACCCCCCTCCACTGCTCAGACAGATCGGTACCGCAAGACGAGTGTCAGCGGCTAGGCTTCGCCGATCGCCGATCACCCACTCTCAGTGTGAGCCGGGGGGGTGTTGTCAAGCCTCTCTCACTCTACTTCGAGGCTCTGGGGTTGGCCGGGTCGCCCGGAACGGGACCGGACCTGGGGCAGCGGGACGAGACCAGGCGGGCTCGCAGCTCGGGGTCGGTGGCGAGGTCGATGGCCGTCCAGGCCATGCCGACCGCCCCGTCGTGCACGGCCCGGTCGGCCGCAGGGGTGACGCAGGCGGCGGCGAACTCGGGCTGGTGGTTCACGGCGGGCAGGGAGTCGATGCCGAGCATGGGGTGGATGACGGGCATGGCGAGGGACAGGTTCGCCATGTCGGTCGACCCTCCCGTCATCTGCTCCGACGGCGGGGGGGAGCGCCGGCCCAGAGCCTCGGCGTTGGCGCGCCAGGCGGCGGCGATCCCCTCGTCGGTGAGGAGCTCGGAGTAGTCGGGGGAGCGGGGGACGATCTCCATGGTGGCGCCGGTGGCGAGGGCGCCGGCCTCGAAGCAGCGCCGGACCCGGGGCTCGGCCTCGGCCAGCGAGGCCAGCGTCGGGCTGCGCACCAGGTAGTGGGCCGATGCGTGGGCAGGCACGACATTGGGCGCGTCCCCGCCGTCGCTGACGATCCCGTGGACCTGGTCCCCCCGCCGCAGGTGCTGGCGGAGGAGGCCGATCGCCACCTGGGCCACGGTCACGGCGTCGCCGGCGTTGATGCCCTCCTCGGGATAGGCCGAGGCGTGGGCGGCCTTGCCCTTGTAGTTCACGTCGAAGTGGGCCACCGCCAGGCAGTGGATGCGGTCCTGCTCGCCCGGCGCGGGGTGGACCATCATGGCCGCGTTCACCCCGGCGAAGGCGCCACGCTCCAGCATGAGGATCTTGCCGCCGCCCCCCTCCTCGGCCGGCGTTCCCATGACCTTGACGGTGAGGCCCAGGTCGCCGGCGAGGGGAGCCAGGGCCAGGCCGGCGCCGGCGGCCGCGGCGGCGATGACGTTGTGGCCGCACGCGTGGCCGATGCCGGGGAGGGCGTCGTACTCGGCGCAGATGGCCACGGTGAGAGGGCCGTTGCCGGCCGTGGCCACGAAGGCTGTCGGCAGGTCGCAGACCCCGGCTTCCACGTCGAAGCCGCCGGCGGCCAGGGCCTCCGCCACCCACCGGGCCGAGCGTTCCTCCTCGAAGCAGAGCTCGGGGTGGGCGTGGATGGTGTGGCTCAAGGTGAGGAGG
>JBOGGR010000175.1:0-3469 GCA_050744025.1 Acidimicrobiales bacterium | reverse complement strand
GTCGAGGAGGGCCGGGCCGCGGGGCCGGCGCCCCGGGCGGATGTCGCAGGTGGCCGTCTTGGACTCCTGGATGTGCACGTTCGGGTCCATCACTACCGAGAGCAGCTCGTTGGCCGCGTCCCCGGTGACGGTGCCGTTGGCTCCCCAGTGGTATGGGAGGCCGATCTGGTGGACGGTCCGGCCCTGGACGCGGAGCGGCGGGATCCGATCGGTGACGAGGACCCTGGCCTCGATGGCGGCGCGGGCGGTGACGATCGTGGCCCAGCCGAGGTCCTCCAGGCCCCGCTCGTCGGCGAGCGCCGGCGAGACCTCGCAGAACATCTCGGGCTGCAGCTCGGACAGGTACGGCAGCCACCGGCTCATGCCGCCTGCGGTGTGGTGCTCCGTGAGGCGGTAGGTGGTGAACACGTACGGGAACACGTCGGCTCCGGGCTCGTCCCCGGAGGGGTGGGACCGGTTCTCCCGCCTCTCCATGGTCTGCCTGGCGGGGTTGTGCTGCTGGGAGTACAGGAGGTTGGTGAACGGCGACTCGACCGGCTCGTAGTGGGCGGGGAGGGGGCCGTCGGTGAGCCCTGCAGGGACGTACAGCCAGCCCCGCCCGTCGGCCTGCATGATGAACGGCTCGTTGCCGCCGATGGCGTCCTCCGCCGTGGCGTCAGGAGGGGCCACGTAGTCGGGGGGCTTGGTGGCCTGGAAGTCTGGCACGTCGGCGCCGGTCCAGCGACCCCCTCTCTCCGCATCGCCGTCCCACCAGACGTAGGCCTTGCGATCGCTCCAGGGCCGGCCTCCCGGGTCCGCCGACGCCCGGTTGTAGAGGAGGCGACGGTTGGACGGCCAGGCCCAGCCCCACTCGGGAGCGACCCAGTGCTGGTCGGCAGCCGGCTTGCGCCTGGCCGTCTGGTTGGTCTCGTCCGCGTAGCAGCCGCAGTAGATCCAGCACCCGCAGGCGGTGGAGCCGTCCTCGGCAAGCTCCGTGTAGGAGGCCAGCGTGGCCCCGTCCGGGCCCCAGCCGTTGACCTCCCGCAGGACCGCCTCGGCGCTGGGCTCGGCCGCCGCTCCCCCCGTCGGGTAGTCCCAGGTGAGGTCGAGCACCGGACGGTCCATCTCGTCGGTGGAGCCGGCCAGCTTCTCCCTGATCCGGCGGCCCAGGTGGAAGTAGAACCACAGCTCGCTGCGGGCGTCCCCGGCCGGGTCGACCGCCTTGTGGTGCCACTGCAGCATCCGCTGGGTGTTGGTGAAGCTGCCGTCCTTCTCCGTGTGGGCGGCGGCTGGGAGGAAGAACACCTCGGTGCCGATGTCCGCCGTGCGCATCTCGCCCGTGTCGATCTCGGGGCCGTCCTTCCAGAAGGTGGCGCTCTCGATGAGCGAGAAGTCCCTCACGACCAGCCACTCGAGGTTGGCCATGCCGAGGCGCTGCATCTTGGCGTTTGCCGAGCCCACGGCCGGGTTCTCACCCACGACGAAGTACCCCCGGACCTTGCCGTCGATCTGGGCCGCCACTGTCGCGTACGTGCCGTGGTCGCCCGTGAGCCGGGGCAGGTAGTCGAAGCAGAAGTCGTTGCCGGCCGTGGCCGCTCCGCCCCACCACGCCTTCAGCAGGCTCACGGTGTAGGCCTTCATGTTGCCCCAGTAGCCCTTGGTGCCGGCGTCCCCGGCGACGAAGCTGGCGAGCGTCTGGTCGTGGTGGGCGTGGGGCATGGGGATGTAGCCGGGCAGGATGTTGAACAGCGTGGGGATGTCGGTCGACCCCTGGATGCTGGCGTGGCCCCGCAGGGCCATGATCCCGCCTCCGGGCCTGCCGATGTTGCCGAGCAGGAGCTGGAGGATGGCGGCGGTGCGGATGTACTGGACGCCCACGGTGTGGTGGGTCCAGCCCACGGCGTACACGAAGGCCGACGTCCGCTCCCTGCCGGAGTTGGCCGTGAGCGCCTCTGCCACCCGGAGGAACAGCTCCCGGGGGACCCCGCACACCTGCTCCACCACCTCGGGCGTGTACCGGGAGAAGTGGCGCCGCAGGACCTGGTACACGCAGCGGGGGTGCTGGAGGGTGTCGTCCCGCTCGGGGGTGCCGCCGAAGGCGGCGCCGTGGCTCCCGAGGGCGTGGCCGGCCTGGGACTCGGCGCCGGCGGAGGCCCGGTCGCTCGCCCACTCTGCGTGGGCCTGCGCCTCCTGGCCCTCCTGGTCCCGGGACCCGGCCGAGGCCGCGACCGTGGCGCCCTCGTACTGCCAGCTGGCCGGGTCGTAGCGGCCGCTATCCGGGTCGAAGCCCGAGAACAGGCCGTCGAGGTCCTCGGTGTCGCGGAAGTCCTCCCGCAGGATCGTGGGGGCGTTCGTGTAGGCGGCGACGTACTCCTTGAAGTCCAGGTCGTGGGTCAGCACGTAGTTGACGAGGCCCCCCAGGAAGGCGATGTCGGAGCCCGAGCGCAGCGGGACGTGCAGGTCGGCCAGGGCGCTGGTCCTGGTGAAGCGGGGGTCGACGTGGATGACGGTCGCCCCCCGCTGCTTTGCCTCCACCACCCACTGGAAGGCGACGGGATGGCACTCCGCCATGTTGGAGCCCTGGATGACTATGCAGTCCGAGTTGACCAGGTCGCCCGGGAAGGTGGTGGCGCCGCCCCGGCCGAACGACGTGCCCAGACCGTGCACGGTGGCCGAGTGTCAGATCCGGGCCTGGTTCTCGATCTGGACGGCCCCGAGGGCGGTGTACAGCTTCTTCATGAGGTAGTTCTCCTCGTTGTCGAGGGTCGCTCCTCCCAGGCTGGCGATGCCCATGGTGCGACGGACCCGCCGGCCCTGGTCGTCGGCCCACTGCCAGGTCTGGCGGCGGGTGGCGATCACCCGGTCGGCGATCATGTCCATCGCCGTGTCCAGGTCCAGGTCCTCCCAGTCGGCGCCGTGCGCCCGCCGGTACCGCACCTTGTCGAGGCGGGCCGGGCTGGTCACCAGCTGCTTGGTGGCGGCCCCCTTGGGGCACAGCCGGCCCCTCGAGACGGGGGAGTCCGGGTCGCCCTCGATCTGGACGACCTCGTCGCCCCTCACGTAGACGTCCTGCCCGCACCCCACCGCGCAGTACGGGCAGACGGACTTCACCACCCTGTCGGCGCCGCTCGTTCGGGGCGAGAGGCCCTCGGTGCGCGAGGAGCGGGCGGCGGCGCCCCGCCCCAGCCGGTCGGGGCCGCTCAGCTGGCGGTAGGCGGGCCACGACTCGATCCAGGTCTTCACGCCCATGACACTCACCTCGTCTTGCGGGAACCGGCACAACGCGTGCCTCCTCCCATCAAAGTTGGTCAGCCGCGCCTGCGCAAGAGCGAGGGTGCTCCGCGCCTGCTCCGATGGCCCGTGGTACATTTCTCCCCACCTGGCGCTGGGGCGAGGTCCCGAGCACGGGTGAGGAGGGGCAAATGTCAGTGGTCTCTGCGACCTTCAGCCTTCCGGTGTCGGCCTTCCCGCCCTTGGCGGTCGGCTTCAT
>JBOGGR010000174.1:0-1799 GCA_050744025.1 Acidimicrobiales bacterium | reverse complement strand
GCGCCCCCGGCGCCGCGCTGGCGGCAGGGAGACGATCCTCCTCCTGCTCGGCAGGCGGGGCGGGCTCGGCAGGAGTCACTGACCGGCGAGGCTAACGCGGCTCTTCCCCGGGCCGGCCTCGGCCTCTTCCCCTACAGGCTCTGCTACTGGCGGCTGCGCCGCCCCGCCCGGGGCAACCCCGGGCTCCTCCGGAGGGCGGGGCCCCCACCCCGCCCCCGGCCGTGCCCCCTGCGGCTTCGCCCGTGCCACCCGCGGCCGGGGCGAAGGTGAGCGCCCGGAACTGCCGGGGCGTCCACACGAGCACCACCACCCCCACCGCCGCTGCCGCCGCCAGCGCCAGGAACACCCGGTGCAGGCCCAGGTACAGCCCCTGGCGAACGTAGGCGGCTGCCGGCCCCGACAGGTGGCTGCCCCCTCCGCCGAGCACGGTGCTGGCGGCGTCGACCGACCGTGGCAGCTGGCCGGCCAGGGCGGCCGGGGCGTGGCGGAACCACCTCGCCAGGGTCCCGTTGGCGATCGCCCCGAACACCGCGGCCCCCACCGCGCTGCCGAGCATCCGCGTGAACAGGTTGGCCCCGGTCACCACCCCGCGGCGCTCCCAGCCCACCACCGACTGCACCCCGACGATGAGGGGGGTCGACATCAGGCCCAGGCCGACGCCGAGGAGGAAGCTGGCCGCCGCCGTCTCCCAGACGGGCGCGCCGGCGGGAAGGGACACGAAGAGGACGGCGGCCGCCACCGTCACCACGGACCCGATCAGGGCCGTGTCCCGGAACCCGATGCGCAGGTACAGGCGGCCCGAGAGCCCAGACATCACCGGCCAGCCGAGCGACATGGCGGCCAGCGCGAAGCCGGCCACGACGGCGCTGGCGCCGAGCACGCCCTGGTCGAAGGTGGGGAGGAACGTGGTGAGGCCGATGGTGAGGAGGCCGATCACCCCTGCTCCCAGGTTGGCGCCGGCGAGGAGGCGGCGCCCGAAGGCCCACGGCGGGATCATGGGCTCTGCGGCCCGGCGCTCCTGCCCGACGAAGGCGCCCAGCGCCGCCGCCGCCACCCCGAAGACGCCCAGGCTCGGGGCCGACACCCAGGGCCACTGCACGCCGCCCTCGAGGAGGCCGAGGATCAGGAGCCCGACGCCGGCCGCGAGGAGCCCCGACCCGGCCACGTCGATCCGGTGGCGGCGCCGGGCCACCTGCTCGTGCAGGTGGCGGCTGATCATGTAGAGGGCTACGGCGCCGATCGGGACGTTGATGTAGAAGATGGCCCGCCAGGTCAGGTACTGGGCGAAGAACCCCCCGATGGCCGGCCCCACCACAGCCGCGACCCCCCACACCCCCGACAGGTACCCCTGGATGTGGGCCCGCTCCTCGACGGTGTAGAGGTCGCCCACGATCGTGTTGGCGATTGGCTGGATCGAGCCGGCCCCGACCCCCTGCAGCCCCCGGAAGGCGATGAGGGCCACCATGCTCCAGGACAGGCCGGACAGGATGGAGCCGGCGAGGAAGACGAGGGTGCCGACGACCAGCACCGGCTTGCGGCCGTAGAGGTCGGCGAGCTTGCCGTACACGGGGATGGTGACGGCCTGGGCCAGGAGGTAGACCGAGAACACCCATGCGAAGAGCGAGAACCCGCCCAGGTCGTGGACGATCGACGGGATGGCCGTGGCCACGATGGTCGAGTCCATCGCCGACAGGGCCAGGGTCAGTATCAGGGCGACGAAGACCTTCGTCCTGGCCGTGCCCCCGGCGGCTTCGCCGCCCCCGGTCAGGTGACGAGGATGCGGCCGCACTGGTCGCACG
>JBOGGR010000173.1:0-8828 GCA_050744025.1 Acidimicrobiales bacterium | reverse complement strand
GTACAAGCAGTTGTCGACCTTCGGGCTGGTCGAGATCCTGGTCTTCTCGGCGGCGGTCTTCGCCTCCTTCATCTACCTGATCAGCAACGGGGCCCTGGACTGGGGCCCGGCCAAGCGGCTCCGCACCCCCACCGTCTCGACCACCCGGACGACCGAGTCGGCGGTCCGGCGCTTCGGCCCGGCCGACTCCGCGCCCGTCGGGCCTGGCGCCGACGAGGCGGCCTAGGAGGAGGGCATGGGCCTCGAGAGCCTCAACCACAACTTCCTCACCGGCACCATGGAGCTCCTGGTGAAGTGGGCCCGGCGCAACAGCCTGTGGCCTGCCACCTTCGGGCTCGCCTGCTGCGCCATCGAGATGATGGCGTCGGGGGCCGCGGACTTCGACCTGGCCCGCTTCGGGATGGAGGTCTTCCGGGCCTCCCCCCGCCAGGCCGACCTCATGATCGTGGCCGGCCGGGTCAGCCAGAAGATGGCGCCCGTCCTGCGCCAGGTCTACGACCAGATGATGGAGCCCAAGTGGGTCATCTCCATGGGGGTCTGCGCCTCGACGGGCGGGATGTTCAACAACTACGCCATCGTGCAGGGGGTGGACCAGGTCGTCCACGTGGACGTCTACGCCCCGGGCTGCCCGCCGGGGCCGGAGACGCTCATGCACGCGATCCTCACCCTGCACGAGAAGATCCGGACCGGCGAGATCGCCCAGCGGCGCCGGGACTCCGGGGCCGGCGCCGGCGTGCACGTGGCCGCTCCCCTGCCCGACCGGGCCTCGGCCGAGCCAACGGCGGTGAAGGTGGGGAGCCCTCGCTGATGCTGATCGGCTCGGAGAGGTCGCCGGAGCCGGATCGCCAGCCCGACCAGGAGGCGGTCGGGACCGGTCCGGGGGTCGACGGCGGCGGGGGGCTGTCCACGGCCACCCGCCCCCTCGGCGGCCCCGGCCCCGGCGTGCCCACCAGCAGCTCGCGGGGCCAGCTCGTGCTCCACCCGCCCCGTGGGGAGTACCACGCCATGGCGGCGGACCTGTTGGAGGACGGCTTCGACATGGCGTCGGACCTGTGCGCCGTCGACTACCTGGCCCACCCCACTCGGCCGTTGCCCCCCGGCGTGGCGCCGGAGCGCTTCGAGGTGGTGGTCAACCTGCTCGCCCTGGAGCAGCGCCGGCGGGTCCGGGTCCGGGTCCAGGTCCCCGACGCCGACCCGGTGGTCGACTCGCTGTCGGACCTTTACCCCGGGACCGAGGCCATGGAGAGGGAGGCCTACGACCTCTTCGGCATCCGGTTCGACGGCCACCCCGATCTCACCCGCATCCTCCTGCCGGAGGGCTGGGAGGGCCACCCCCTCCGCAAGGACTACTCGGTGGGCCGGGTCCCCGTGCAGTTCAAGGAGGCTCCCGGCCCTCGATGAGCGAGTACCAGGTCAAGCAGGCCCCGCGGCCCCAGGCTCTGGTGGCCGAGACCTCCGAGGGCCCCCAGGAGATGACCGGCCGGCTGGCGACGCGCTCCGAGGCGCTCCGGTGGGAGGAGGGCGCCGTCCTGCGCCTCCCCGAGGGGCTCACGGTCGACCCCGCCGACATGGATGTCGAGGTGGTCGAGGACGAGACGATGATCATCAACATGGGCCCGCAGCACCCGTCGACCCACGGGGTGCTCCGGCTCATGATGGAGCTGGACGGCGAGACCGTCCTTCGGACCAAGCCCGTGATCGGGTACCTGCACACCGGCATGGAGAAGACGGGCGAGGAGCTCACCTACCTCCAGGGCGGCACCAACGTGACCCGGATGGACTACCTGGCTCCCCTGCACAACGAGCTCGTCTTCTCGCTGGCCACCGAGGCCCTGCTCGGCGTCGAGATCCCGCCCCGGGCCACCTGGATCCGCATGCTGATGTCCGAGCTCAACCGCCTCTCCTCCCACATGATGTGGATGGCCACGAACGGCATGGACCTCGGCTCCACGTCCATGATGATCTACGGCTTCCGGGAGCGGGAGGTCATCCTGGCCTTCTTCGAGAAGGTCACCGGCCTGCGCATGAACCACAACTACATCCGCCCGGGCGGGGTGGCCGCCGACCTGCCCGACGGCTGGGAGGACGACGTGGGCGCCATCTGCGACATGGTGCCGCCCCGCCTGGCCGAGTACGACGAGCTGTTCACCGGCCAGCCCATCTTCCGGGAGCGGACCGAAGGGGTGGGCCAGCTGAGCCAGGAGACGGCGATCGCCCTGTCGGCTACCGGCCCCATCCTGCGGGCCACCGGCGTGCCATGGGACCTGCGCCGGGCCATGCCGTACCTCTACTACGACCAGGTCGCCTTCGACGTCGTGGTGGGCACGTACGGGGACACTTTCGACCGCTACGCGGTCCGGCTCAACGAGATGCGGGAGTCGGTCAAGATCCTGCGCCAGATCCTGGACGCGCTGCCGCCCGGCGACTACCGCGTCCAGGACAAGAAGGTCACCCCCCCGCCCCGGGGCCGCATCGACCAGTCCATGGAGGCCCTGATCCACCACTTCAAGATCTTCACCGAGGGCTTCCGTGTGCCCGAGGGCGAGGTGTACGTGGCCATAGAGTCGCCGCGGGGGGAGCTGGGCTGCTACCTGGTCTCGGACGGGTCTCCCAAGCCGTACCGCATGCACATCCGGGGGCCGTCGTTCGTCAACCTCCAGAGCCTCCCGGTCATGCTGCGCGGCGGCCTGATCGCCGACGCCGTCGCCGTCATCTCATCGGTGGACCCGGTCATGGGGGAGGTGGACCGGTGACAGCCCGCCCGGGAGGCGGGCCCGGAGAGGCAGCCCGCCCGGGAGGCGGGCCCGGAGACGCAGCCCGCCCGGGAGGCGGGCCCGTCAAGGCCGCGGGCCTCTCCCCGTCCCTGATCGAGCGGGCCCGGGAGGTCGTGGCCCTCTATCCCGAGCCCCGCTCCGCCCTCGTCCCGCTCTGCCATCTGGCCCAGAGCGAGGAGGGCTGGCTCTCCCCGGAGGCGATGACCGGCCTGGCCGAGCTGGTGGGGGTCACGCCGGCGGAGGTCCTCGGCACGGCCAGCTTCTACGACATGCTCCACACCGAGCCGGTGGGCCGGTACCTGATAGGGGTGTGCACCAACATCGCCTGCCTCCTGGAGGGAGGCGAGGAGCTGCTCGGCCACGCCGAGGAGCGGCTCGGCATCAGGACGGGTGGCACGACGCCGGACCGGCGGTTCACCCTGGAGGAGGTGGAGTGCGTCGCCCTGTGCGACAGGGCGCCCTGCGCCACCGTCAACTGGCGCTTCTTCGGCCCCCTCACCAACGAGGCGTTCGACGCCCTCGTGGACGACCTGGGCGCCGGCCGGCTGGACGCCGAGGTCCCGCGCCACGGCGTCCTCTGCCGGGTGCGCCGGGAGGGAGGCCTGGCGGTGGGTCCGGGAGAGGTGGCGGCCGAGCGGGCCGCCTCCGACCGGGCGATCGCCGAGCGCGAAGCGGCCCGGGAGGCCGCGACCAAGGACGAAGCGGCCCGGGAGGCCGCGACCAAGGACGCGGCGGCCCGGGAGGCCGCGACCAAGGACGCGGGCGCCAAGGGCGGGGGGCCCGGGTCGTGATCACCGACGCCGCCCCCATCGTCACCGCCCGCCTGAGGGCACACGACGACGCCCACACGCTCCCGGGGTACCTGGCCACCGGGGGCTACGAGGGCCTCCGCAAGGCGCTGTCGCTCCATCCCGAGGAGGTGGCCGCAGAGGTCGACAGGGCGAGCCTGCTGGGGCGGGGCGGGGCCGGGTTCCCGGCCGGGCGGAAGTGGTCGATGCTGCGCCCGAACCCGGTGCGCTACCTGGTGGTGAACGGCGACGAGAGCGAGCCGGCGACGTTCAAGGACCACGTCCTGATAGAGCGGGACCCCCACCAGATCATCGAGGGGTCGCTCATCGCGGCGTACGCGATCGGGGCCGCCCAGGTCTTCGTCTACGTGCGCGGGGAGTTCGCGCTCGGCCTGGAGCGCATGCAGTCCGCCCTGAACGAGGCCTACCGCCACGGCGCGGTGGGGCGGGCCATCCTCGGCTCGGGGTTCTCGGTCGACGTCGTCGTCCACCCCGGGGCCGGGGCCTACATCTGCGGGGACGAGACCGGCCTGCTCGAGAGCCTGGAGGGCAAGCGGGGCTTCCCCCGCATCAAGCCCCCGTACTACCCCGCAGCCATCGGCCTCTACGGCGAGCCGACCGTGGTCAACAACGTGGAGACGATGTCCAACCTCCCCTGGATCATCCTCCACGGCGGGGCCGCCTTCGCCGCCCTGGGCGAGGGGTCGTCCACCGGCACCCGCATGTTCGCCCTGTCGGGCCGTGTCCGCCGGCCGGGCAACTACGAGGTGGAGATGGCGAAGACCACGTTCTCCGACCTCATCCACGCGCCCGTCTACGGCCAGGGGCTGCGTCCCGGCCGCCGGCTGAAGGCATTCATCCCCGGCGGGGCGTCGTCGCCGTGGTTCGGCCCGGACCAGGTGGATCTGCCCCTCGACCAGGATGCCGTGGGCAAGGCCGGCTCCATGCTCGGGTCGGGCTCGGTCGTCGTGATGGACGACACCACCTGCGTGGTGAGGGCGGCCTGGCGCATCACCCGGTTCTTCCACCGGGAGTCCTGCGGCCAGTGCACCCCGTGCCGGGAGGGGGGCGGCTGGCTGGAGAAGATCATGCGCCGCATCGAGGACGGCGCCGGCCGCGAGGAGGACCTGGACCTCCTCTTGGACGTGTGCGACAACATCTCGCCCGGCCTGCACTACTGGCCGCCCGAGCAGACGACGATATGCCCGCTCGGGCCCTCGATCCCGCCGTCCATCGTCTGCGGCATCCGGCTCTTTCGCGACGACTTCCTCACCCACATCAAGGACGGGGCCTGCCCCTATGCCTGAGGTGACGATCGTCGTGGACGGGAGGGAGGTGGTGGCCCAGAAGGGCGAGAAGATCATCGCCGCCGCGGAGCGGTCCGGCGTCTACATCCCGCGGTTCTGCTACCACCCCCGCATGCGCCCGGTCGGCATGTGCCGCATGTGCCTGGTCGAGGTGAAGGGGCCGCGGGGCTTCTCCCTCCAGCCGGCCTGCTTCATGGACGTGGCCGACCAGATGGAGGTCGTCACCACGTCCGACAAGGTGAAGAAGGCGCAGGACGGGATCCTCGAGTTCCTCCTCGTCAACCACCCCCTCGACTGCCCGGTCTGCGACAAGGGGGGCGAGTGCCCGCTCCAGGACCAGACCCTCGCCTACGGGCCGGGGGAGAGCCGCTTCGTCGAGGAGAAACGGCACTTCGCGAAGCCCATCCCGATCTCCGGCCTGGTGTACCTGGACCGCGAGCGCTGCATCCAGTGCGACCGCTGCACCCGCTTCGCCACCGAGGTGGCGGGCGAGGCCCTCATCAACTTCATGGACCGGGGGGACCAGATCGAGGTCAACACCTTTCCCGACCTGCCCTTCGCCTCCTACTTCAGCGGGAACACGGTGCAGATCTGCCCGGTGGGGGCCCTCACCGCCTCGCCGTACCGCTTCAAGGCCCGCCCCTGGGACCTCGAGCAGGTGGAGAGCACGTGCACGTCCTGCGCGGTCGGCTGCCGGGTGGCCGTGCAGTCGTCGTCCAACCGCCTGACCCGCTACCTGGGCGTGGACGCCGACCCGGTCAACCACGGGTGGCTGTGCGACAAGGGCCGGTTCGACTTCGAGGCCGTCAACTCCCTCGACCGGGTCACCCAGCCCCTCGCCCGGACGGACGGTGAGCTGGCCGAGGTGTCCTGGGGGGAGGCCCTGGCGGCGGCGGCACGGGGCCTCTCGGAGGTGAAGGAGCGCCACGGCGCCGGGGCCATCGGGGTCATCGGGGGCGCCCGGCTGGCCAACGAGGACGCGTACGCGTGGGCCAAGCTGGCGAAGGCCGTCATCGGCACCGACTCGGTCGACGCCCAGCTGGGCGACGGCCTGCCGGCGGAGGCCGTCCTGGGCCTGCCCCGGGCGACCATCGACCAGGCCTGCTCCGCCCGGGCGGTGGTCCTGCTCGCCCCCGACCTCCGGGAGGAGCTGCCGATCCTCCACCTCCGGCTGCGGGCCGCGGTGGTCGACCGGGGCCTGCCCGTGGTCGAGCTGACGCCGGCGGCGACCGGCCTCACCCCCCACGCCCGCGTGTCGCTCACCTACCGGCCGGGCGAGGCGGCCGATCTGGTGGGCGAGCTCCTTTCGAGAAATAGCAGCCGCGCTCGCCCGGCCCGGGCGGCCACCAGCGCCGGTGCCGCCGCCGGCCCCCGCGAGGCGCGGGAGCTCCTGGGCCTGGACGAGACCGGTCCGGACGGGGGTGGGCGCGGCGAGGGGGTGGTGGTGGTGCTGGGCCGGCCGTCCCTGGCCGAGCCGGCGGGCAGCGTCGTGGCGGCGGCCGCCGCCCTCGCCGAGGCGCTGCCCGGTGCGCGGTTCCTGCCCGCCCTGCGGCGGGCCAACGTTCTCGGGGCCCTGGACATGGGCCTGGCCCCGGGGATGCTGCCCGGCCGGGTCACGCTGGACGCCGGCCGGGAGTGGTTCGGCCGGGCCTGGGGGAGCGTGCCGGAGAGCGCCGGCATCGACACCGCCGGCCTCCTGGCAGCCATGGCCGCCGGGAGGCCGGGGGCCCTCGTCCTGCTCGGCTCCGACCCGCTGGCCGACTTCCCCGACCGCCGGCTGGCAGCCGAGGCCCTGGACGGCGCCCCCTTCGTGGTGGCGGTCGACGCCTTCCTCAACGAGTCCTCCCGCCGGGCCGACGTGGTCCTGCCGGCGGCCATGTACAGCGAGAGGCCGGGCACGACCACGAACCTGGAAGGCCGCATCACCAGGCTGGGCCAGAAGCTGGTGGCGCCCGGGACCTGCCGCCCGGACTGGATGATCGCAGCCGAGCTGGCCACCGCCCTCTCCGCCGACCTCGGGTTCGAGTCCGTCGACGACATCTGGGACGAGGTCGAGCGGCTGGCCCCCTCCCACGCCGGCATCACCCGGGCCGTGCTCGCCGCCCGCTCGTCGCGCGACGGGATCCTGGCGCCCCTGACGGCCACAGCCGTCCGCCTGGAGCCGGGCGTCGGGCGCCCGGGCGGAGGGCCGGCCGTCCACCCGGGTACGAGCGACACCGGCGTGGGGGCGACGCAGCCCGTCCCCGCCCCCATCGACCCCATGGCCACGCCCGGGATCGGCTCGGCCGAGAGCCAGGGGGACCCGAATGTCGCCGGGGCCCCGGAGTCCTGGAGCAGCCTTCCTCCGGGCACGCCGGGCGGGGGTGGGCACGGCGCGGGAGGGTCATCGGATGCCGTTCCTCTGCCTCCGAAGCCGGCTGTGATCAGGTTCGCCGGGCCGGTGAGCGCCCCTCCGGTCCCCCGGGTCGACGGCTACGGGCTGCGGCTGGTGGCCGGCCGGGTGCTGTACGACCAGGGGACGCTGACCCAGGCCTGCCCGTCCCTCGGCCCCCTGGCGCCGGGCCCCCTGCTGCGGGTCAACCGCTACGACCTGGACCGGCTGGGGCTCGCCACGGGGGACGAGGTGCGGGTCGTGACGCCGCGGGCCTCCCTGGTGCTGCGGGCCGTGGTCGACGACGGGGTCCCCCGGGGATCGGCCGCCGTGGCCTTCAACCTGGCCGGCGAGGGAGCGGCCGACCTCATCGACGCCGCGACCGCGGTGACCGACGTGCGGCTGGAGACGCCCTGATGCCGCTCCCCCCGCTGTTCGCCCACGGCGTCGGCCTCGCCGTCGTCATCATCGTCCTCGTGAAGGCCGTCGTCGCCTTCGTGGTCCTCCTCGTCTCGGTCCTGCTCATGATCTGGTTCGAGCGCAAGGTGATCTCGGACATGCAGAACCGCATCGGCCCCAACCGGGCCGGGCCGTTCGGCCTCCTGCAGAGCCTGGCCGACGGGACCAAGCTGTTCTTCAAGGAGGACCTGCTGCCGGACCGGGCCGACCGTCGGGTGTTCCGCCTGGCCCCGTACCTGTCGGCCGTGCCAGCCTTCGTCGTCTTCGCCATCGTGCCGGTGGGCGGCGAGGTGACGATCCTCGGCCATACCACCGAGCTCCAGGTGGCTGATCCCCCCATCGGCATCCTCTTCCTGCTCGTCCTCTCCTCCATCTCCGTCTACGGGGTCATGCTGGCCGGCTGGTCCTCGGGCTCCAAGTACCCGCTCCTCGGCGGGATCCGGGCCTCGGCCCAGATGGTGTCCTACGAGGCCGCGCTCGGCCTCTCCATCGCCGCCGTGGTCCTCATCACCGGGTCGCTGTCGACCAGGGACATCGTGAACGCCCAGTCGGCAAACCTGTACGGGCCGATCCCGACCTGGAACGTGCTGCGTCTCGGCGTGATCCCGTTCTTCATCTTCCTCGTCGCGATCACGGCCGAGCTCAACCGGCCCCCGTTCGACCTCACCGAGGCCGAGCAGGAGCTGGTCGGGGGGTTCCACACCGAGTACTCCTCGGTCCGGTTCGCCCTCTTCTTCCTGGCGGAGTTCATGAACACGATCACCATGTCGGCGATCGTGGTCACGCTGTTCTTCGGCGGGCCGGACGGCCCCGCCCCCCACGTGGTCAGGTGGCTGTGGCCGATCCTCTGGTTCATCCTCAAGACGATCGTCTTCCTCTACCTGTACGTGTGGCTGCGGGCCACCCTGCCGCGGCTGCGCTACGACCAGCTGATGGACCTCGGCTGGAAGGTCCTCATCCCCGGCGCCCTCTTCTGGCTGCTGATCGTCGCCGGGATGCTCATAGACGTGCAGTGGGGCTTCGCCATCTTCGGCGGGGGGATCGTGACCTCGGTGCTCCTGCTGCGGGCGATACAGGTCGGCCGCGCCCGCCAGGCCGAGGAGGAGCCGGGCGCCGACTTCCGCTTCGC
>JBOGGR010000172.1:0-8457 GCA_050744025.1 Acidimicrobiales bacterium | reverse complement strand
AATGGCACCTCTTCATGTAGAGGGGGACTTTCAGGGGGACCTTCTGGAGCCAACTCGACGGACGGAGGACGACGACATACAACCAGAAAGACGCTCTGAGCAGGAAGTCCACGAAGACGTCCAGATGAGCAGGCCTTACGTCCCACTTCCAGCCCAACTGGCCGAGCGACGTAAAATATGGCCTCTGAACAGCGAAGTCTTGTTATGATACTGGCCTGAAGGGGACCGGCGGTTGCGCGCGGAGAGTGGCTGCGGCGGACCGTCAGTTTCGGTGTCGCAGGGGTAGGGGCTCGTCACCTTCGTCCCGGCGGGCGGCGTCGTCCAACAAGGCGCGAAGAGCGGCCACGGGCACGACGATGCGCCGGCCCAGGCGGAGATGAGGCAGCCGGTGGCGAGCGACCAGCTGGTAGGCGAGGGCGCGGGAGATGCCGAGGAGGCGACCTGCCTCCTCGACGCTGAGCACCAGCCGGCCAGCGTTCCCGGGCCAGGGTTCAGCTGTGAGGTTCGTGCTCGGCGTGGATGGTACGGAGCCCCTGGTGGCCATGGGGCCCCTCGCCCCATCCGCAACCTTCCGGCCCGAGGGTGGGCAGGACGGACTCGAGGCCACCGAGGGTCGGGGATACCCTCACCTGCCATGTGGCAGGATCACCGTGCCAGCTCTGCCAGTCGAGGAAGCTGACGGCCGAGCCGCTGGTGGCAGCGGGTGCTGCCACATGGCAAGCGACCTATCCTGGCGGAACTGATCCGCAGAGGGTTCCACGGTGGTGCTGCCCGATGCCACGGCCGACGACGTCCCGGCCATCGTGGAGCTGCTCGCTGCCGACCAGCTCGGGGCCACCCGCGATGGCTCCAGGAGCGAGAACGCCCTGCAGCCGTACCTGCCTGGCCGACGTCGAGCTGCGCCGACGCGGCCACGGCCAGCTCAACCAAGGGCGAGAGCCTCAAGGGGGCATGGACCCGGCGTGGACCGTCCCCGCCCTATCCGACACCTTCCCCTGTCGGTCAGTAGCCGATCTTCATCGGCACCCGGCCCACCGTACGGTCAGGCGGCGGGGATCGCTACTTCGTGCGATCCCACGCCCAGCGTCAGGGACACCCCGAGGGCGTCGGTCACCCGTTGCAGCGTGCCCAGCGTCAGGTTCGCCCGGCCCGCTTCGATCCGCGACAGTGCCGACTGAGCGATCCCGATTCGGGCCGCCAGCTCCGTCTGTGACAGGCCCGCCTCCTCGCGGGCGTCACGGATCGCGATACCGGCGTAGAGGGCGGCGCGCAGCTCGGCGCGGCGCTGGCCGTGGTAGATCCGCTCTTCGGGGTTCTCGTCCTTCCGGGCGAGTTCGTCGAGCTCCTGGAATCGCATAGGGGTTCGTCCTTCGTCGTAGGGTCCAATGGCGCTGGTCATGGCTTGTGCCGGGCACGGCAGGTTTCGAGGGCTTTACGCTCGGACGATCTCCCCGGCCTGCAGTTCGAGCAGTCCCTCCCGAGCTGGCGGGAGTGCGGCATCCGCAGCATGTAGCCGAGGTTGACGAGCAGGTCGATCCGCTCGGCCGCCACGTCACGGTCATCAGCCGAGAGTCCGAGGTACCAGTCGGTGACCTCCGGCTCCGTCTCGACCTCCCCAGGCCATGACTTATACGTTATAACGCAAGGCTCATGGGGTCAAGCGGGAAGGGCTACCCGGGACACAGAGTGTCTCCCGACGCTGGGAGAACGCGTCAGTAGACGAGCCCCATCTGGCACAGGCAAGCGAGTCCTCTCGACCTTCGGTCCCCACCGGCGTCAGCGGGCTGTCTCCCCAGGATCCGCCCCCGGGGCCCGATCCGCTCTACGGGCGGGCGTCTTGGGCTCGGCTCCGGGGCCGGTTGGAGGCACGGGCAGCGAGCCAGCACGACAGCCACGGCTCGATTCGCGAGAACGCCGGAGTCGGGACGCTTCTCACCTCGACCTCGATCAAGCAGTCGAGCAACTCCCCGTCGGTGGGCGCGGGTCGAGCCCAGAGTTCGACCGGAGGCTCGGGGCCTGTGGGCTGTGGGCTCTTATCTTATCCACGGCCCCTGGGTGAGCCTGGCGACCGGTGACCCTGGCGAGCGGTGCGGATCGGCCTCGACACCAGCTTCACCAGCTCCGCGTTGCTGGGCCCGCCGTGAGCAACGGCTCCGCCGAGGATGGATGGTGGGCACCGTTGGTTCTCGTCCACCGCCGCCCGGGTCGTCCTGCCACATGGCAGGACGGCTGTCATGCCACTGGCACGAGGCCCTCACCGGCCCTGTCGACCTGGCAAGCGACAGCTGCGGACGCAGCGGACGGCGATGGGGAGGCGGCAGTCGGGGCGGGACTGCTGGGGTCGGCTCCTTGGCGGTTCGGGGGAGAAGGATGTTGGCGGGGAGCGGGAGAGGCGCCCCGGAGTCCCTCCGATGCCCTTCCTCATCGAGGGGCTGTTCCAGGAGTGGTGACTGGGGCGGTCACGATCTCGTCCTAGGCCTGGGTACGATCTGCACACGCTTCTACCCGCCGAGGGTAGGGGTTCCCGGAGTGCCGGGGGTAAGGTCAGGGCTGTGGTCGACGAGTCCCTGGGCACCCCAGACTCCCGGCTGCCCGCCGGCGGGGGGTGGGGGTCGGACAGGTGACCCGGCTCGGGTCCAAGCCTCAGCTCCTCCGCCCTTGACGACCTGCTCCGCCGGGACAGGCTGGGCCACCTGGATGCCACCGCCGGGATCTACCTCGATCTGCACGAGTGTCGGGACCCCGCAGGTAGCACGGTCCCGGGGCGGGGCGGCCCCATGAGCGGACCAGGGACGGCTCTCGCCATCGTCCTGGCGGGCGGCGAGGGCAAGCGGCTGGCCCCGCTCACGGACGACCGGGCCAAGCCGGCCGTGCCGTTCGGGGGCAGCTACCGGCTGGTCGACTTCGTGCTGTCGAACCTCGTCAACGCCGGGTTCCTGCGGATCGTGGTCCTGACCCAGTACAAGAGCCACAGCCTGGACCGCCACATCAGCCAGGCGTGGCGGCTGTCGTCCCTGCTCGGCAACTACGTGGCCCCGGTGCCGGCGCAGATGCGCCGGGGCCCGCGCTGGTACTCGGGCTCGGCGGACGCCATCTTCCAGAACTTCAACCTCCTGCACGATGAGCGGCCGGACCAGGTGCTGGTCTTCGGCGCGGACCACATCTACCGGATGGACCCGGGCCAGATGCTGGCCGAGCACGTCGCCACCGGGGCCGAGGTCACGGTCGCCGGCATCCGGGTCCCGAGGGCCGAGGCCGGCGCGTTCGGCGTGATCGTCTCCGACGCCGACGATCGCATCCACGAGTTCCTGGAGAAGCCGGCCGATCCCCCCGGCCTGCCCGACTCCCCCGAGGAGGCGCTGGTCTCGATGGGGAACTACGTGTTCAGCGCCGAGGCCCTGGTGGAGACCGTGTCCGCCGACGCGGCCGAGCCCACGAGCGGCCACGACGTCGGGCGGGACCTCATCCCCCGGCTGGTCGGGGCGGGACAGGCCCGGGTATACGACTTCGCCACCAACGTCGTGCCGGGGGCCAGCGACCGCGACCGCGGGTACTGGCGGGACGTGGGCACGGTCGACGCCTACTACGAGGCCCACATGGACCTGGTCTCCGTGCACCCGGTCTTCAACCTCTACAACCGGCACTGGCCGATCTACTCGGCCTACGAGCCGCTTCCCCCCGCCAAGTTCGTCTTCGACGAAGACACCCGGCGCGGCCACGCCACCGACTCGATGGTGAGCGCCGGCGTGATCGTCTCGGGGGGGACCGTGCGCTCATCGGTCCTGTCCCCGGGGGTGATCGTCCACTCGCGGGCGCTGGTCGAGGGCTCCGTGCTGCTCAACGGGGTCGAGGTGGGCGGGGGGGCGGTCGTGCGCAACGCGATCGTCGACAAGCAGGTGAGCATCCCCCCGGGCACCCACATCGGCGTCGACCCGGTCGCCGACCGGCGCCGGTTCACGGTGTCCGAGGGGGGGGTGGTCGTGATCGGCAAGCGCCAGGCCGTGCCACCGGCATGAGCCGGGCGACGGGAGGCGGGCCTGGGCGTGACAGGGGCGACGGTGGCGGGGGCGGCGACGGCGCTCGGGATGACCGGGGCGACAGTGGCGGGGGCCGCGGCGCTCGGGATGGCGGGAGCGGCCCGGCCCCGCGCCTCCGAGCCGCCATCCTCACCAGGGAGTTCCCTCCCGAGGTCTACGGCGGGGCCGGGGTCCACGTGGCCGAGCTGGCCTCCGCCCTCTCCCCCCTGGTGGACGTCGAGGTCCACTGCTTCGGGCCCCCGCGGGACTCTCCGCTCGTGGCCGGGTCCTACGAGCCCTGGTCGGCCCTCGGGACGAGCTCCCCGGAGTCGGCCGCCCTTGCTGCCCTGTCGGTGGACCTGGCCATGGCCGCCGGCCTCGGGGGCCGGGGCGGTGACGGGAGCGGCGGCCGGGGCCCGCCAGCGGTGTGCCACAGCCACACGTGGTACACGAATCTCGCCGGCCACCTGGCCGGGCTCCTGTGGGGCATCCCCCACGTGGCCACCACGCACAGCCTGGAGCCGCTCCGGCCCTGGAAGGTGGAGCAGCTGGGCGGCGGCTATGCCCTGTCGAGCTGGTGCGAGCGCACCGGCCTGGAGGGCGCCGACGCCGTGGTGGCCGTGTCAGCCGCCATGCGGGACGACATCCTGGCCTGCTATCACGACATCGACCCGGACCGGGTCGATGTCGTCCACAACGGCATCGACGCCCGGCGCTGGCGCCCGGACCCGGGCACCGGCGCGCTGGAGCGCCTCGGGCTGGACCCGGACGACGCCCTGGTCGTCTTCGTGGGCCGGGTGACGCGCCAGAAGGGCCTCGTCCACCTGCTCGGCGCCGCCCGCCTGCTCGACCGGCGGACCCACCTGGTCTGCTGCGCAGGGGCCGCCGACACCCCGGAGCTGGCCGCCGAGGTGCGAGGCCTGGTGGAGGAGGTCCGGGCTGCCGGCGTCCGCCTGACCTGGGTCGAGGGCCAGCTCCCCCAGCCGGAGGTAGCCCAGCTCCTCACCCACGCCCGCGTGCTCGTGTGCCCGTCGGTGTACGAGCCGTTCGGTCTGGTGAACCTGGAGGCGATGGCCTGCGGCACGGCCGTGGTGGCGAGCGCCGTGGGGGGGATCCCCGAGGTGGTGGTGGACGGGGAGACCGGCCTGCTCGTCGAGGTGGAGATGGAGGAGGGCGCGGCCGCCGCCCCCCTCCACCCCCGTCGCTTCGCCGCCGACCTGGCGGAGCGGATGGGAGAGCTGGTGGACGACCCGGCCCGGGCCCGGCGGCTCGGGGAGGCCGGGCGCCGGAGGGCCGTCGAGAGCTTCGGGTGGCCGGCGGTTGCGGAGCGGACGGCCGCCCTCTACCGGCGCCTGGCGGCGGCTGGAGCCGGGTAGGCCCCAGCGGGAGCCCGGCGCGAGGGCCCGGGAGCCCGGCGCGAGAGCCCGGCGCCCGGTCCCGGGAGCCCGGCGCCCGGTCCCGGGAGCCCGGCCCGAGCCTCCCGGCGGCCCCGGCGATCAGCCCACGAGCTGGAGGACCTCGATCACGAGGAGAGCGGTGACCATCGCCATCACGATGACGTAGATCACGGTGACGCCCCACCGCCACCGGTGGTCGGCCAGCCAGAACCTCCTGGTCCCCTTCACGTCGAACACGAGGGCCACCACGGCGATGGGGATCCCGATGACGGGGCCGACGCCGGCGGTGACCCCCACCAGGGGTGTGACGATCGGCAGGGCGACGTAGCTGAGCAGGCACCGCAGGGCCGAGAGCAGGATCGAGGCGCTGAACAGCCGGTGCGCCTCGTCCTCACCTGCCGTCGGCCGCCCCTCCGGGATGAAGAGCAGCCGCCGCATCGCCACCTCGGCAGCGGGCCTGGCGGCCCGCGGCGAGCCTGTCTGGGTAGCAACGGCGACTTGTGCCATCACCGCAAAGCTACGGTCAGGTGCCGCCATTTTCCAGCCGGGGCCGTCCCAGGCTTCAGCCGGGGCCGTCCCAGGCTTCCAGCCGGGGCCGTCCCAGGCGACGGGGCGCCACTGGGAGGCGGCGCAAGGACCTGTCAGATCAGAGCACGTACACGAGCTCGGCGCCGCGCTGGTGGCGCTCGGCCAGGCCGGCCAGGCGCAGGTGCTCCAGGTGGGCGTAGGTCTCGCTCTCTGCCATCGGCCCCCACCGCTGCGGACGGAACAGCTCGTGCGACAGCTCGACCACCGTGGCCGGCCCGAGAGCGGCGCCGAGCTCGCGGATCCGCTCCAGACGCTCCTCGTGGTGGGCCTCGATGGCTGCCACCCGGCCGGGGAGGTCGGTGAACGGGTGCCCGTGGGCCGGGAGGACCAGCCTCACGTCCGGGGTGGCGGCCACCCGGTCGAGCGAGGCCACGAAGGCGGCCAGGGGGTCCCGTCCGGAGCCGATGCCCGAGATGTGCGGCGTGATGGTGGGGAGCACGTGGTCCCCTGAGAGGAGGATTCCGGCCTCGGGGTCGTGGAGGCAGAGGTGGTCGAGGGTGTGGCCGGGCGTGTAGAGGCAGCGCCACTCCCGCCCGGCCAGGGAGAGGGTCTCGCCGTCGGCCACGACCCGGTCGGGCTGGGGGGGCAGCCAGTCCTCGAACCGCTCCCCGCCGCCGGCCCCTCCCGCGCCCCCGCCGGCCCCCTCCTCCACCTGCCGGCGCCACCCCGAGGCGAAGCTCTCGCCCCCCCACGGGGTCGGCTCCTCCCAGGGGTTGGTGGCAGGCACGTCGTCGGGGTCGACGTCGGGCAGGTCGCAGGTCCCGGCGCCCCCCAGCCACCGGGAGCGGAACGCCCCGTGGGTGACGATCGGGGCGCCACGCTCGGCGGCCAGGCGGTGGGCGCCCCCGAAATGGTCGGGGTGCGAGTGGGTCACCACGATCGTGTGCACGTCGCGAGGGCGGAGCCCAGCGTCCCGCAGCCGGGCGCCGAGCGCCCGCCATGACGCGGCGCCCGGGACCCCCGGGTCGACGACGGCCGCTCCCCGGTCGTCGAGCAGGGCGTAGGCGTTCACGTGCCCGAGGCCGGGCATGTCCACCGGCAGCTGGAGGCGGAGGATTCCCGGCCCCACCTCCCGGGCCCCGTCCTCCGGAGGCTCCTGCTCCTGGCGGCGAGGGCGCCCGCCGCCCGCCGGCGCGGCCCCTGTCGCCGGCTCGGCCCCTGTCGCCGGCTCGGTCACGAGAGCGCACCATAGCCGCTTGACCATCCGGTCAAGGGGGGGCGAGGATGGCCGGCGGGATGCGAGTCAGCATGCAGGTGCCGTACGCCGGCGGGTTCGCCAACGCCGTGGAGCAGGTCGTGGCCCTGGAGGGGGCCGGGCTCGACATCGTGTGGGTGGCCGAGGCGTACGGCTTCGACGCCCCCACGCTGATGGGGTACCTCGCCGCCCGCACCAGCTCGGTCCAGATCGGCTCGGCCATCCTGCCCATCTACTCCCGCACGCCGGCCCTCCTGGCCCAGACCGCGGCCGGGCTGGACGAGGTGTCCGGCGGCCGGGCCATCCTGGGCCTCGGCGCCTCGGGGCCGCAGGTCGTAGAGGGCTGGCACGGGGTGGCCTACGACCACCCGCTCCAGCGCACCCGCGAGGTCGTCGAGGTGTGCCGGCAGGTGTGGCGCCGTGAGCGGCTCAGCCACGACGGCCTGTACCAGGTGCCGCTGCCGGCGGGCCAGGGGACGGGCCTGGGCAAGCCGCTGAAGCTGATCACCCATCCCAAGAGGGACCGCATCCCCATCTACGTGGCCGCCATCGGGCCGAAGAACGTCGCCCTCGCGGCCGAGGTGGCCGATGGCTGGCTCCCCGTGTTCTTCTGGCCCGAGCGGGCGGCCTCGGTGTGGGGCGGCGCCCTGGCCGAGGGGCAGGCCCGGCGCCCCCCCGGCCTCCCCCCGCTCGAGATCGTGGCCGGGGGCCTCGTGGCCATAGGCGAGGGTGTGGAGGCCCTGCGGGACCTGACCCGGCCGGCGATCGCCCTCTACGTGGGGGGCATGGGGGCGAAGGGCCGCAACTTCTACAACGACCTCATCCGCCGTTACGGCTACGAGCCCGAGGCCGAGGCGATCCAGGAGCTGTACCTGGCGGGCAGGAAGGACGAGGCGGCGGCCGCCGTCCCGGCCGCCCTGGTCGAGGCCACCACGCTGGTCGGGCCCCCGGGATACGTGCGGGAGCGCATCGCCGCCTACCGGGAGGCCGGCGTGACCGTGCTCAGCGTCACCCCGGCGGGGGACGACCCCGTCCGGGTGCTCGAGCGAGTGAAGGAATGGGTGGCGTAGTCCCGTCCGGCCGTCGCCGCGCCGCCCCTTTCGAGAAATGGCATATGGTGGCGCCCCACGCCGGCCGGCCACTAGCGTCCCGTGCCGGCTATGGCTCGGCGCGGCGCAGTCGGCGAGGTGGTCCGCTGGGGAGCGGGGGCGTTCCTCCTGTGGCGGGTGCCCCGGCCCGGGCCGGCTGGCCGGCCCGGGCC
>JBOGGR010000171.1:0-5155 GCA_050744025.1 Acidimicrobiales bacterium | reverse complement strand
GCCCCGTCCCCCGCCCCGGCGGAGCCCCGGGACGAGCCCAGTTAGCCTGGGACCGATGCGTGTGCGGGTCACCAAGGCGTTCAGCTTCGAGGCCGCCCACCGCCTCCCCTGGCACCCGGGGAAGTGCCGGGAGCTCCACGGCCACCACTACCGCTTCGAGGTCACGGTCGAGGGGCCGGTAGGACCTGACGGCGTGGTCGTCGACTTCGACGAGCTGGCCACCCGGGTCGGGGAGCACATCGTGGCCCGATACGACCACCGCTTCCTCAACGAGCTGCTCGACAACCCGACGGCCGAGCTGCTGGCCGCCGAGATCTGGAAGAGCCTCGAGGCCGACGGGCTCACCCTGGCCCGGCTCCGCCTCTGGGAGACGCCGGACTCCTCGGTGGAGCTCCTGGTAGGGTGAGCGGCAGCCTGGTCCTCCTTTCCGGGGGACTGGACTCCACGGTCTGCATGGCCCTGGCCGCGGCGCGGGACCTGGGCCCGCCGCTGGCCCTCAGCTTCGACTACGGGCAGCGCCACCGGCTCGAGCTCGAGCGGGCGGCCGCGGTGTCGGCCCACTATGCCGCCGAGCATGTCGTCGTGGCGCTGGACACTCGCGGATGGGGGGGCTCGGCGCTCACCGACCCCGGGATCGAGGTTCCGACGGGCGGCCCCGGTCCGGGCATCCCCGTCACCTACGTCCCGGCCCGCAACATCATCTTCCTGGCCGTGGCCCTCGGCGTGGCCGAGGCCCGCGAGGCGGACCGCGTCTGGCTCGGGGTCAACGCCTTGGACTACAGCGGCTACCCCGACTGCCGGCCCGAGCTGATCGACGCCATGCGCCAGGTGGCGGCGGTGGGCCAGCGCCGGGGGGTGGAGGGGCGCCCGGTGGAGATCCGGGCCCCTCTGCAGCACCTGGGCAAGGCCGACATAGTGCGCCTGGGCCTCGACGTGGGGGCGCCGCTCGAGCTGACCTGGTCCTGCTACCGGGGCGGCCCCACGCCATGCGGGACCTGCGACGCCTGCGCGCTGCGGGCCCGGGGCTTCGCCGGCGCCGGCGTGGCCGATCCGGCCCGGGCGCTCCGGTGACCACCGCCTCCCTGCTCGTCACCGAGGTGTTCTCGGCCATCCAGGGGGAGGCCGCCCTCGTGGGCGAGCGCCAGGTGTTCGTGCGGCTCACCGGCTGCAACATCCGCTGCGCCTACTGCGACCAGCCGGAGGCCCTGGACAAGCGCCCCGGGCCGTGCCGGCTGGAGCGGACGGCGGGCCGGCGGGACTGGGAGGTGGTCCGCAGCCCGCTCCCGGTCGAGGCGGTGGCCGACGCCGTCGACCGCCTGTGGCGGGACCTGCCCCACCACTCGGTGAGCGTGACGGGCGGCGAGCCGCTGCTGCAGGCGCCCCGGCTGGCCCGGCTCCTCCTCTCGCTGGCCGGCCGGGCCCAGCCGGTCGTGCTGGAGACCAACGGCGTGCTGCCCGGGGGTCTGGCCAAGGTCCTGCCCTGGGTGGACCGGGTGAGCATGGACCTGAAGCTCACCAGCGTGGACGGCCAGCAGGTCGACCTGGCCGTCCACCGGCGGTTCCTCGAGCTGGCGGCCCAGCGCGCCGTCCACGTGAAGATCGTCATCGGCCCGGGGACCGACGAGGACGAGCTGGCCGCCGCCGTGGCCATGGTCCACGAGGTCGCGCCCGGAGCCGAGGTGTTCCTCCAGCCGGTCACCCCCTTCGCCGCCGTCACCACCGGCCCCCGCCCCGACCAGGTCCTGGCCTGGCAGGAGCTCGCCCTCCGCCTCCATCCCCGGGTCCGGGTCGTCCCCCAGACCCACAAGCTCATAGGCCAGCTGTAGGGGGCCGGTCCGGGAGCGGGCGGGAGGAGCCGAGCCAGGCGCCCACGGCGCCGCAGGCCAGCGCCCCGCCCACCAGGGCGGCCCACCACCAGGCCTCGGGCCGCCGCGCAGGCGGGAGCCGGTAGGCGAGGATGCCGCGGTCGGTGGCCGCCACCAGGTCCCGGCCGACGGGGAGCACCCTCCAGACCACCCCGTCCGCCCCGAGGTAGGGCCAGACCGACGACCATGACCGGCCGCCGGTCGAGCTGACGTCGACGCCGTCGGCCATCGACCCTCCGTAGGCCGTGCCGTCGGGCAGGGCGGTCACGCTCACCTCGTGGATGCCGTTGACGGCCCCGTAGTGGTCCAGCAGCCCGCCGTCGACCGCGCTCCAGCGCCTGCCGTCGAAGGCCTCCACGCCGTCGCCCATCGAGCTGGCGAACAGGAGGCCCCGGGGGGACGGGTCGAACTGGACCACGCCGTACTGGGACGAGCTGGGGGCCCAGCGGCTCCCGGTCCACACGGCCACCTCGGGGCCCGTGCTCACGAACAGCCGGCCGTCGAACCACCGGAGCGCCCACGCCGTGCCGGGCTGCCGGAGGCCCGCGTCCTCGCGCTGCCAGCGGGCCCCGCCGTCGGTCGAGCGCCACACCCCCTCCTCCGACGTGGCCCAGACCACGCCGGGGCGGCCCGGCTCGGCGACGACCCGGTGCACGATCGTCGCCGGCAGCGCCAGTCGCCGGTAGGGTCCCTGCAGCCGGGCGGCGACGTAGGCCCCGTCCACGGCCCCGACGTAGACCGCCGGGCCGGCGGGCGGCACGGTCAGCCCGAGGACGATGTCGTGGGAGTCGAAGGGGCCGACCCGCCGCCAGGCGGTCCCCCCGATGCGGTGGGCGTACAGGGCTCCCCCGCCTGCGACCAGGTACCGCCCGTCACGGCTGCGGACCATCTGGTCCAGGAAGGTCGCCGGCCCGGCCGTCACCCAGCGGTTGCCGGCACCGGCCTGGCTGAGAGGCGACACGGCTCGGGGCACGGCCAGGAAGGCGAGGGCGGGGAGGACCGCGACGGCCAGCCCCGGCCACACCCGGCGCATGTGGCGGGGTGGCCTCGGGGCCAGGTAGGGCCGGGCCAGCCGCCGGTGGCCGAAGACGTGGAGGGTGGTGGCCGCGCTGGCCCACACCGAGGCGATCAGGTGGCCGTTGACGAAGTCGTCCCGCACCTCGTCCGGCAAGGGGACCAGGAGCAGGAGCCCAGTGGCGAGGACCCCGCCCCAGAGCACGATCATCGACAGGGACAGCCACCGCTGCCACGGGGTCGTGCGGGGGAACCCGGCCACCCTGGCTCGCAGGCCGACCCGGGCGATCTTCTGGCCGAGGTAGGCGACGGCGGCCAGCCCCACCCAGGCGTGGAGGGCGTCGACGACGGCCAGGGGCACGGGGACGACCAGGCCGAAGCGGTGGAGGAGGTAGTCGAACCCGGTCACCCAGGCGAGGGCGGCCAGCACCACCAGGCCGATCCCGATGGCGGGGACGGCCAGCCGCTGGGAGGGAGAGGCGACCGCCCGGGCGGCCGCCCCTCCCCGGCGGACGAGCAGGCTCACGGCCGGCGCCAGCCCCCCCGCGGGCGCTGTCCCTCGGGGCGGGGCAGGGCGTCGGGGCGGGGCAGGGCGTCGGGGCGGGGCTGTCCCTCGGGGCGGGGCTGTCCCTCGGGGCGGGGCTGGCCGTCTCGCCGAAGGGACGCCGCCCCCCACCCGACCGCCAGGCCCCCGAGGAAGATGAGCCCGTGCTGGGCCGAGTCCCCGGCCAGGCTCACCCCGGCCCAGGGGTCGAGGGCGAACTCGCAGCCCACGGCCACCGCCGCGCCCAGGACGACGAGGGTCACCAGCCCGACAGGGGGCCACCGGGCGGCCGGCGCCGGCGGCCCCTGCCGGCCCGGCCGGTCCCCGCGGGCCCCGACCACGCCCGTCGCGACCGAGACGGCCGCCCAGAAGATGAGACCGTGCTGGACCCAGTCCCCGAAGCGGCTGACGCTGGCCCACGGACCGAGCACGACCTGGGAGAAGGCAGCCAGGCCGGCTCCGAGGACGACCAGCCCGGCGGCCCCGGCCAGGTGCACCCGGGCCGGGCTCGGGGCCGGGGCGACGTCCACACCCCCCTTGATAGCGGACGGACGTCCCGCTCCGAGGTCGCCGCCCGTCCTCCTCTCGCAGATGGTGGAGACGCGCCCTCCCCGGGCTGGTCTTCGCCTCGGGCCGGATCTGCGAGACGACGAACGCCTCGACAGCGGCCGGCCAGGTCGCCGTCCCGCAGGGCCTCGGGAATGTCACTGATCAGCCCGCGGTGCCAACATGGCGGGGTGAGGCGGTCATGAGGGTGCTCGTGAGCGGGGCCCACGGTCTCATCGGGAGCGCCCTCCTCCCGGCGCTGGAGACGGCCGGCCATCAGGTGACCCGCCTCGTGCGGGGCCGGCCCGGCGCTGGCGACGTCGGGTGGGACATCGGCGCCGGGACCATCGACGCCGGCGGGCTGGCCGGGGTCGACGCGGTGGTCCACCTGGCCGGGGCCGGGCTGGGCGAGCGGCGCTGGACCGAGGAACAGAAGGCGGCCCTCCAGGACAGCCGCCTCGACGGCACCCGGCTGCTGAGCCAGGCCCTGGCCGGTCTCGGCCAGCCTCCCTCCGTCCTGGTGAGCGGGTCTGCCGTCGGCTGGTACGGCAACCGGGGCGCCGAGATCCTGGACGAGGACAGCGAACCGGGCACCGGCTTCCTGGCCGAGCTGTGCCGGGGCTGGGAGGCGGCGACAGGCGGGGCCGAGGAGGCCGGGATCCGGGTCGTCCACCTGCGCAGCGGGATCGTCCAGAGCGCGAGGGGAGGGATCCTGGCCAGGCAGCTCCCGCTGTTCAGGCTCGGCGTGGGCGGACGGCTGGGATCCGGGCGCCAGTACCTGAGCTGGATCTCGATCGACGACGAGGTCGGCGCCATACTCCACGTCCTCGCCGACGCCTCCCTCCGCGGGCCGGTCAACGCCACCTCGCCGGACCCGGTGACCAACGCGGAGTACACCAGGGCCCTCGGCCGCGTGCTCGGGCGACCCACGTTCATGGCCGTGCCCGCCGCCGCCCTCGCCGTCGTGCTCGGCCAGCAGATGGCCGACGAGATGGCGCTCGCCAGCCAGCGGGTCCGCCCAGCGCGGCTGGAGGCGAGCGGCTACCGCTTCCGCCACCCTGCGCTCGAGGAGGCCCTGCGGTCTGCTCTGAGCGCCGGGTCCGCCCCGTGAGCGTGGTGGTGGCCGGCGCCGGGCGCACGGCGGACGTGGTGGTGGCCGGCGCCGGGCGCACGGCGGACGTGGTGG
>JBOGGR010000170.1:0-8135 GCA_050744025.1 Acidimicrobiales bacterium | reverse complement strand
GCCCGGGGGCCCGGGCCCGGCCGGCGCCCGGGTCGGGTCGCCGGCGCCGGCCCTACGCTGGCCCCCGTGGCCCGGTACGACCTCTCCCGCTCGGATCTGGCCGGGCTGCTGGCGGACGCGCCCGGTTACCGGGTGGCCCAGGTGTGGGCCGGCCTGTACGAGCAGACGGCCGAGCCGGCAGAGCTGACCGACCTCCCCAAGCGCCTCCGGGCCCGGCTGGCCGCCGAGCCGGCGCTGGCCCCCGCGCTCCGGCTCGATGCCGAGTCGGTCGCCGACGCCGGCCAGACCCGCAAGTGGCGTTGGGAGCTGGCGGACGGCGCGTACGTGGAGACGGTCCTCATGCACTACCCCGACCGCTCCACCGTGTGCGTGTCGAGCCAGGCCGGGTGCGCCATGGGATGCGGCTTCTGCGCCACCGGGCAGGGCGGCTTCCGCCGCCACCTCTCCACGGGGGAGATCGTGGAGCAGGTCGCCCAGGGCGCGCGGGCCTGCCGGGGGCTCTCGCGCCGCCTGTCGAACGTCGTCTTCATGGGCATGGGGGAGCCGCTCGCCAACTACGAGCGGGTCTGGGCAGCGGTCGAGCGGATCCACGACGACCTCGGCATCGGAGCCCGCCATCTCACGATCTCGACGGTAGGCCTGGTGCCCGGCATCCGTCGCCTGAGCCGCGAGCGGCTCCCGGTCGGCTTGGCCGTGTCGCTCCACGCCGCCGACGACGCCCTCCGGGACCGCCTGGTGCCGATCAACCGCCGATGGCCGCTGGGGGTCCTGATGCAGGCGTGCGCGGACTACACCGGCGCCACCGGCCGGCGACTGTCGTTCGAGTGGGCGCTCATCGATGGCGTCAACGACGCCCCGGCCGACGCAAGCGGGCTGGCCCGCCTGGCCCGAGGGCTGGGGGCCCACGTGAACCTCATCCCGCTGAACCCGACCCCCGGGTGGCCGACGCGGGGAAGCCCACCCGAGCGCGTCCGGGACTTCGCCAACCAGGTGGCCGACCTGGGAATCAACGTCACGGTGCGGGACACCAGGGGCACCTCCATCGATGCCGCGTGTGGCCAGCTGGCGGCCGGAGGCCGAGCGAGGGCGGGCGCCGGCAGCAGGTAGCGCCACATCCCTGCGAGACTGTCACCCATGCCGATGCCCGAGCGCCGCTGGGTCAACAGCACCCAGCCCCAGACCCTGCAGATAGGCGTCGTCCTGCTGTACCTCAACGCCGCCTTCCTAGTCATATTCGGTGCTCTGGCCGGGGGCCTCGGCCTCATCGGCCTGGCCCTGGCGGTGGCCGAGGGCGCCGGCGGCTTCGGGATCGCCAACGAGCGCAAGTGGGGCTACCGCCTGGGCGTCGGCGCTGCCGTGGTCGTGCTGGCCTTTGCGCTGTTCACCACGATCGCTCTGGCCTTCCGGGGCAACATCTTGAACCTCGTCATCGACGTCGCCCTCGTGGCCCTCCTCCTGCACCCCCAGAGCCGGGACTACCGGCGGATCTGGTTCAAGTAGGGGGACCCGCGGGCCCGGCGGGCCCCCGCCGGCCTCGCCGGCCTCGCGGGCCCGAGGGAGCCGGCCACCCGGCCTCGGCGGTCGCCCGCGGGCTCTGACTGCAGGCACGCGCGATTCTGACTCGCGCTGGCCCTCGGTCAGCGAGGGTGAGCGCGAGTCAGAAACCGCAGATGCACTCAAAAGTCGCCCGATCTCGTCCGACACGTGGCCAGGGCGGTCCCGGAGGTCCGCCCACGTGTACCGCAGGACCCGCCACCCCTCGGTTACGAGGTCGTTCTGCCGGGCCAGGTCGGCCTGAAGGGCCTGAGCCGTCCCGTGGCTGTTGAGGCCGTCGACCTCCACGAGGAGTCCAGCCGCCGGCCACCCCAGGTCGGCCCGGTACCGGTGCCCGGGGCCGACCGGCAGCTCTCGGGCCGGCTCGGGCAGCCCATGCGCCCGGACCACCGACATCATCCGGCGCTCGAGGGCACTCGCCGGCACGCCCGGGATTCCTCGCTGCTCCAGGGCGCGGCGCAAGGCCGCCACGCCCTGGACGCCCTGATGCCCCCGGCGATCCAGCTCCGCCAGCAAGGCGACGCCGGTGACGAGGCGAGCCCTCAGGGCGCAGTCGATGGCGACGCCGAGGTCGGAGGTCCCGGTAACCGCAGCCAGGTCTACCAACGTGCGCAAGGGGTTGGTCACCGGAATGTGGCGACGGTGGCTCACGGCCAGGCCGGCCTGGTCCCGGGTCCAGTGCACCACGACGCCTGCCAGGGGCCGGCGGACGCGGCCCAGGGTCACGTCCACGACACCAGGGAACGGGTCCAGGAGCCCCCAGAGCCAGGCCGCGGCGCGGTGCGAGACCACCGCGCCCGGGATCGCCAGGCAGGTGGCGAGCAGGCGCTGGTCGGGGCTGGGCGGCACCAGGGGATCGACCCGGTACACGGCGGCGTGCATCCGCTCCCACTCCCCGCTCTTGACCCGGCGATCGATGGAGGCCTCGGACAGCCCGGCCTCCAGGGCTTGCTGACGGGTGACCAGGAGGTGCTGCTGGCGGGCGAGAGCACGGAGCTCGGGCGGGATGGACATACATAGTATTATATGAAATAGCTCTAGTGGAGGCCCGAGCCGTGCGGCCGCTCCCGCCCTTCCGCCGCGCCACAGCCCGGACTTCACATGGGGACGCCAGGCGGCCCCAGCTACAGCGGCAGGTCGCCGGTGGCAGCCCGGGTGGTGCCGTGGTCCCGGTAAGCGGCGATGGCACCGCTGGCGATCGTCATCTGGTGGACCTCGTCGGCGCCGTCCGCGAACCGGCTCCAGCGGGCCTGCTTCAGCATGTCGGCCAGCGGTGTGTCGGTCGAGTAGCCGAGCGCCCCGTGGACCTGGATGGCCCGGTCGACGACCCGCCACAACGTGTTGGCCACGTGGTGCTTGGCCATCGACACCTCGCTCTTGTAGGGCAGCCCGGCCTCGATCCGGTAGGCGGCGTGAAGGACCATGAGCTTGGCCTGGTACAGCTCCATGGCGGAGTCGGCGATCAGCCACTGGATTCCCTGCTTGTCGGCCAGCAGGGAGCCGTGCGCGTAGCGGTTCAGGGATCGGTCGACCATCATGTCCAGCGCCTGCTCGGCCTGGCCGATCCAGCGCATGCAGTGGGCCAGGCGGGCGGGGCCCAGGCGGGCCTGCCCCAGCAGGTGGCCCTGACCTCGACCACCGAGCATGTTGGCAGCAGGAACACGCAGGTCGGTGATGCGGATCTCGCAGTGGTTGTGGCCCCCCGCCATCGTCTCCACGTCCCTGACGAGCTCCCAACCGTCGGCCGGCAGGTCGACCAGGAAGGCGGAGTTGGCCGCCTGAGGGATCTCCGGATCCTCCTCGGTGCGGGCGATGAGGATGGCGAAACGGGCGCCGTGCGCTCCGGAGATGAACCACTTGTGGCCGCTCACGACCCACTCGGCCCCGTCCTCGTGGGCGAAGGTCTGGATCAGGGTGGGATCGGAACCGGCCACTTCGGGCTCGGTCATGGCAAAGCATGACCGGGCGATGCCCTCGCACAGCGGCCGGAGGTAGCGCTCCTGCTGATCGGGCGTGGCCCAGTGGAGGAGGGTGTGCATGTTCCCCTCGTCGGGAGCCTGGCAGTTGAGGACGAACGGGCCAGTCCTGGTGCGAGCCGCCTCGGCCGACACGGCGGCCATGGCCGTCACGCCCAGGCCCATGCCTCCCCACTCGGAAGGCATCTGGGGCAGCCACAGGCCCCGTCGCCTCGCCTGCTCCCGCAGCTCACCTATGACCTCCCTGAAGCGGCGGCGGTCGGCCCGGGCATCCCCGGTAGCGGCAGCCGCTGCCTTCTCCTCGGCCGGACGGACCTCCGCGTCCATGAAGTCCCGGACCTGGAGGCGCACCTCGTCGATCTCCGGGCCGAAGGTGAAGTCGATGGCCACGAGCCGATTGTGCCAGACCCACAGGCTGGGCCTCTCTAGGTGCGGGGGCTCACACAATGCGAGCGACTGCTCCTAGTCTGGTCTGGTGCACCCGCCCGTCGAGGAGTCCGGCCCAGGCGACCTGCGCGTCGACCAGCTGGCGGCCAGGGCCGAGGTCTCGGTCGACACCATCCGCTTCTACCAGGCTCGCGGCCTGCTGCCACCGCCGCGCCGCCAGGGCCGGGTGGCCTGGTACGACGTCACCCACCTCGAGCGCCTGGACCGCATCCGCCGGCTGCAAGAGCAGGGCCTGAGCCTGGCCACGAACCACCGCCGGCTGGCCGGCCAGCTCGACGCCGCCGACGAGGCCCTGGCCCGGGCCCTGGGGAGGACGGCCGACGTCGGCCCGGCGGACGCCACCGTCCAAGGGCCCGGGGTGACCGGCCCGGCCACGCCTGCCCGAGAGCACAGCACCGGGCAGTCGCACGACCCCCGGCTCCTCACGCTGGAGGAGCTGGGGGCAGAGACTGGGATCCCGGTTGCCCTCCTCGCCGCCGTGGAGCGGGAGGGCCTGCTGGTGGCCCGGGAGGTGGCCGGCCAGGCCCGCTACACGGCCGAGGACGTCGCGGTGGCCAGGGCCGGGCTGTGCCTGCTGGAGCTCGGGCTGCCCCTCGCCGACGTGCTCGACCTGGCCCGCCAGCACCACCAGGCAGTGCTGGTCACCGCCGAGCGGGCCGTGGCCCTCTTCGACGCCCACATCCGCCAGCCGCTGAGAGCGGCTCGCGTGCCCGACACCGAGGCCGCCACCCGGCTGGTCGAAGCATTCCAGGCCCTCTTGCCGGCGACCGTCAGCCTGGTCTCCCACCACTTCCGTCGGACGCTGCTGGCAGTGGCCCAGGACCACATCGAGCGGGTCGGCGACGTAGCCGAGGTCCACGCCGTACGGGCTGAATCGGCCCGGTGGGGCGAGGACGGCCAGGCCGGGAGCGGGCGGCGGTGACGAGGGCGCCAGGGACAGGACCTGGCTCGGGATCAGCGGCCGGCGGCTCGGGGTCAGCGGCCGGCGGCTCGGGGTCAGCGGCCGGCGGAGCCGCCCGGCTCCCCCAGGGTCAGGCCAAGGTCGCCGCCGTCCGAGCGATGTTCGACGCCATCGCCCCCCGCTACGACCTCGTCAACCGCGTCATGACCCTCAACCTCGACCGGGGCTGGCGCCGTCATGCCGTGAGGTCCCTCGGGCTCCCCCCCCGGTCCCTCGTCCTCGACCTGGCGACGGGGACCGGCGACCTGTGCCGGGATCTCGTGGCCGCCGGCCACCGACCGGTGGGCCTGGACCTGTCACGGGGCATGCTGGCTCACGCCCGGACGACGGCTCCTCTGATCCAGGGGGACGGGCTGGACCTGCCACTGCCGGGGCGAAGCCTCGACGGTGTGGTCTCGGGCTTCGCCCTGCGCAACGTCATCGACCTCCCCGCCCTGTTCGCCGAGCTGGCCCGGGTGGTGCGGCCGGGCGGGCGGGCGGCACTGCTCGACATCGGCCGGCCAGCCAACCCGCTGCTGCGCCTGGGCCACGCGGTGTACTTCGGCCGGGTCGTCCCCCGCATCGGTGCCGCGCTCTCCGACGCCGACGCGTACCGGTACCTCCCGCGGTCCCTCGCGTACCTGCCCGATCCTCCGGCGTTGGTCGCTCAGCTCAGGGAGGCAGGGTGGGGCGCAGTCGAACGCCGGACACTCACCGGCGGGGTGGCCCAGCTCCTCACCGGGACGCGGGAGCGGGAGCGGGATCGATGACGGCGACCTCCCCGCACGGCTCGGGCCGGCCCGAGACGAACGACCTCCCCCTCGGCCCATTCGAGGGGCCGGACGGACTGGTGGCCCGGACCACGCCCATCGACCCCTCGGGTCTCTCCGGACCCGTCGATCTGCTGGCCGTCGCCGGCGACAGGGGAATGCTCTTCGAGCGGGAGGGAGCCGGCCTCGCCTGCCGGGGCGAGGCGTTGCGAATCGAGCTGCCGGCAGGCTGGAGCGGCAGAGCCGGCGGGGCGGGCTGGAGCGGCGGAGCCGGCGGAGGGGGCGACATCGTGGGCGAGGTCCTCGGTCGCATCTCCGCCGAGGACGCCGTGACGCGGCCAGGGACTGGTCCCCTCGCCATCGGGGCCCTCCCCTTCGACGCCGGGTCCCCCGCCACCCTGGTGGTACCCGCCCTCGTCGTCGGCGTCGACGTCGACGGGTCGGCCTGGCGCACCGTCATCTCCCGCCGGGACGCGCCCTCCGGCTGGGAACGATCCCTGGACCTGGTCTCGGTCGAGGACCGGCGGTGGCCGCCGGACCAGTTCTCCCTGGTCCCACGGATCCCCCACCAGGAGTGGTGCGCCCGGGTGGCGGAGGCCGTCGCCACCATCCGCGCCGGCCACCTCGAGAAGGCCGTCCTGGCCCGGGAGGTCGTGGTCGAGGCGAACCGGCCGTTCCTCGTCGCAGACGTCCTCGAGCGCCTGCGGGCCCTCTACCCGTCCTGCACCACGTTCTCCGTGGACGGCTTCGTCGGAGCCAGTCCCGAGCTCCTGGTCGGCAGGCGGGGGCGCACCGTGCGCTCCCACCCCTTGGCAGGCACCGTGGCTCGCAGCGGGGACCCCGAGGCGGACCGCGTTCTGACGGCGGCGCTGCTGGCCTCGGCCAAGGAGCGCCATGAGCACCAGGTCGTGGTGGACGCCGTGGCCCAGGCCCTCGGCCCGCTCTGCCCTCAGCTGGACGTGCCCCCCTCGCCCTCTATCGTCTCCCTACGCAACGTCTCCCACCTGGGGACGCTGATCGAGGGCCGGCTGGCCGGGCCCGTGCCGGGGGACCTTGCCCCGGCCTGGCAGCTTCCCAGCGCCATCGACCTGGCGACCCGGCTCCATCCCACGCCGGCCGTGGCCGGCGTGCCCCGCGCCCCCGCTCTCGCTCTCATCTCTGCCATGGAGGGGATGGACAGGGGTGGCTACGCCGGACCTGTCGGATGGGTGGACAGCCGAGGCGACGGAGACTGGGTGATCGGCATCCGCTCGGCGACGCTGGACGGCGCCACCGCCCGCCTGATCGCCGGCGTCGGGATAGTCGCCGACTCCGTGCCCGAGGAAGAGCTGGTCGAGACCCAGCTCAAGCTCCAGGCCCTCCTCGCCGCGGTGGTCCGCCCTTGACTCGAGCATCCCGTTCACACGATGCCGAAGTGAACCAAGCGGGCGGCGGAGCAGTGACGGCCGAGCCGTAGCAGCAGACAGACGGGCCACCCGGTGATCGCCCAGCGGGTGGCGGACGCCGCGTTCCCTCTCCCCGGCACCTTGCTCCAGCGGACCCACGTATGCGGCCACCCGAACTGCTGCTGCGGTGCAGACCCGTCCCCCCTTCCTACCGCCCCTTCCATCGGCCCCTCCCTCCCATCGGCGAACCCGACACGACCCTCACTCCGCGTCTCTCCCACAGCACGTCGCCCGGACCCCCTACCACGAGTGGTGCGCCTCACACCTCACACAGCAACAACATCCCCGAACTCGAAGCTCTCTCGCTCCGGGTCGCCCAGCGCGACGAAACCGTTCGACTCTCAACTCGCGCGAACTCCTCGATCGATCTTCCCTTACGGGAGGATCGACAGCCCCGCCTTCCCCGCCGCGTCTCGCCCTCCACGCTAGCTGGGCGGTCCCTCAGGTGCAGTGCATCTACCCGAACGCAAACACACCTATCCTGGTGACACCGTCTCTCGCGAACACAGGAACCACGCGAGACGGGCCTACAAAGTCCCCCTGATTGTCTCTCGGTAACGCACGCACTTGCTTCAATGTAAGTTGAGGACCTATAAAGGCCGACCACGCAATATATCCGTCCTTCCCATTGGTCGCGCGTACTGCGATCAGATCCGGAAGATTCCTCCCCGTCTCACCCGCTGCGCTTCCGTAGGTCTCACCATGGCTATTAACCTTGTAAACGGCATGGGGAACGGGCATAAGTCCCGTACCCGCAGCCGACATTGGATTCTGCGCAACAGCCGGCCTCGGTGACAGGACTCCCGCTGAAACAACTCCACTCACCGCTGCTGCCGCCGCCATCACCGTCACTGCCAGGAGCCGTTATAGTAATAGGATGGGTGCGGCTCCCTGAGAGTGACTGATCTGGCGGGGTCGTGACCGACGTTGTCGCAGGTCAGGGGGGTCAGTGGCGGGCGTAGTGGTCGGAGGCGGTCGCTACTTGGAGCTTCTCGGGCTGTGG
>JBOGGR010000169.1:0-3631 GCA_050744025.1 Acidimicrobiales bacterium | reverse complement strand
GGCCGGCTCCAGCCCGACCCCGACAGCCAGGCCCGCCACGATGGCGGCGGTGGCGTTGCGGACGTTGAGCAGGCCGGGGACGGGCAGGGAGAACCGGCCGGTGCGGGATCCGCCGTGCTCGAGGTCGAAGCTGGTGTGGCTGCGATCGCCGTCCACCTCGACGATGCGCCACGCCGCCGTCGGGGCGGTCCCGTAGGTGGTGGCGCCGAGAGCCCCGGCCAGCCTGGCCCCGACCGGGTAGTCGGCGCAGACCACGCCCGCCCGGCCCAGCCCGGCCAGGAACCGGTCGAAGGCATCCACCAGGGCCTCGAAGCTGCCGTAGTGCTCGAGATGGTCGGCCTCGATGCTCGTGACCACGGCCACCTCGGGGGACAGGGCCAGGAACGTGCCGTCGCTCTCGTCGGCCTCCACGGCCAGCCACTCCCCGGCTCCCCAGACCGCTCCGGTGCCGATCTCGTTGAGGTCCCCCCCGATGATGAAGGACGGGTCGAGGCCGGCCTCGACCATGGTGAGGGCCAGCATGGAGGCGGTGGTCGTCTTGCCATGGGTCCCGGCCACGGCCACGGTCCTCCTGGTGGCAGCGATAGCGGCCAGGATGTCGGCCCGGTGCAGGACCGGTATCCCCCGGGCCCGCGCCTCGACCACCTCGGGGTTGGTGTCGGGCACGGCCGTCGAGATCGCCACCGCCTCGGCGTCGCCCACGTGGTCGGCCCGGTGCCCAACGGCCACCGTCACCCCCGCCGGGCCGAGCCGGGTCAGGGTTGGCGAGGCCTTCAGGTCGCTCCCGCTGATCGCGTGGCCCATCGCCACGAGCACGGTGGCGATGGCGCTCATGCCCGCCCCTCCGATCCCCACCACGTGGACGCGCCGCGGGCGGCTCAGGTCGAAGCCCGAGCCCGGGCTCGGCACTGGGGCGGCGCGCTCAGCCACGGCGGGCGCACTGCTCGACCAGGGCGGCGACGGCTGCCGCGGCCCCCGGCCGCCCGATGCCGGCGGCTGCCTTCCCCATCGTCTCCAGCCGGCCGGCGTCGCCCAGCAGGTTGCCCAGCATCGCCTCCAGCCGAGCGGAGGTGCAGTCCTGGTCGGCCAGCACGACGGCCCCCCCCGCCCGGGCCAGCACCGCGGCGTTGGCCGTCTGGTGGTCCCCCGGCGCCCCCGGGAGCGGGACGAGGATGGCCGGCAGCCCGACGGCAGCCACCTCGGCGACGGTGCTGGCCCCGGCCCGGCCTATGAGGACGTCGGCTGAGGCCAGCAGGGCCGGCATCCTGTCCTCGTACTCGACCGGGCGGTAGCAGAGGCCGTCGTCCGGCGGGACCGGGAGTCGGGAGCAGAGCTCGGGCCAGTCCCGCCTCCCGACCACGTGGCGCAGGGTGAGCCCGGCGTTGCCGGCCCAGTCGGCCACCAGCCCGGCGACCGCCTCGTTGACCCGGCGGGAGCCGAGCGAGCCGGTGAACACCGCCACCGTGGTCCGCCCCTCGGGCAGGCCGAGGATCCGGCGGGCCGCGCCGCGTCCCTCCGGCGAGCGGTCGGCCTTCTCGACCTCGGGGCGGACCGGCGACCCGGTGACGGTAGCCCGGGGAAGCGGGGTTCCCTCGAAGGCCACGGCCGACGCTGCGGCGAACCGCCCCACGAGGCGGTTGGCGGTGTTCGGGACAGCATCTGGGTTCGTCAGCACGAGCGGCATCCGCAGGAGCACCGCGGCCAGCGCCGTCGGCAGGGCCGCATAGCCGCCGACGGACACGACCACGGCGGGGCGGAGGCGGGCCAGCAGGACCAAGGCCCCCAGCAGGGCCGCGCCCAGCCCGGCGACGGCCCCCGCGCTCTCCAGGTTGACCCGCCGGGCCACGCCCCGCCCCGGCAGGAGGGTGACGGCGAAGCCGGCTGCCGGGACGAGCGTGCGCTCCTGGCCCCGCCGGGAGCCGACGAAGTGGATGGCCGAGGCGGCGTGACCCCGCCGAACCAGCGCGTCGGCCACCGAGAGGGCAGGCAGGACATGGCCGGCTGTGCCGCCACCGGCTATGACGGCGAAGGTGGCCCGGGGAGCGGACCGGGCCCGGCTCCTCATCGCCCCCTCGCCGGTGGTCGCGCCCTCTGCACCTTCGCCGCCCCGCGCAGGCCCCCGGCTCCCTCCTCCGGCCGGGCCCGGCCCCGGCGGGCGATGTTGAGCATGACGCCCACGGCCGCCATCTCGATCGCGAGGGACGAACCCCCGTAGGACACGAACGGCAGGGGGACACCTGTGACCGGGAGCAGGCCGATCACGGCTCCCATGTTGAGGACGGCCTGGGCGGTCAGCCAGCAGGTGATGGCGGCAGCCAGCAGCGAGCCGAACCGGTCAGGGGCCCGGCCCGCCACACGCAGCCCGACGATGGCAAGGGCGACGAAGAGCGCCACCACCAGCAGGCTGCCGACCAGGCCCAGCTCCTCGCCGATGATGGAGAAGATGAAGTCGGTATGGGCATTGGGGAGGAACCCCCACTTGGCCCGGCTGGCCCCCAGCCCCACTCCGAGCACGTGCCCGTTGGCGAAGCCGACCAGGGACTGGATGAGCTGGTAGCCGGTATTGGTCCGGTGGTCCCAGGGGTTGAGGAACGACAGCAGCCGGGCCCGCCGGTACGGCTGGGCGATGCCGACCACGAAGGCCGCCATCCCCCCGCCTGCCAGCACCCCCCCCATGACCCGGCCAGGCGCCCCGGCCGCGTAGAGGAGGCCAAGGGTGATGCACCCGAGCACGAGGGCCGTGCCCATGTCGGGCTGCCTGAGGATGAGCAGGCCCGTGACGGCGAACGCGATCAGGACCGGGCGCACCGCCGGCCACCACCGCCGGTCCGGGCCGGCTCGCCGGGCCAGGACGTCGGCGCCGAAGACGGCCAGAGCCAGCTTGGCAAGCTCCGACGGCTGGAAGCGGAGGGACCCGAATCCCAGCCACCGGCTGGAACCGCCCACCCTGGAGCCCAGACCGGGCACGAGCACGGCCAGGAGGAGCACCACCACGCCCACCAGGAGCGGCCCGGAGAGGCGCCGCCAGACCCGGTAGTCGACCCGGGAGACGACCACGAGCAGGACGGTGCCCATGGCTACCCACATCACCTGGTGATCGAAGAACACCCACGAGGAGCCGTACTGGCTGAGCGCCTCTACGGAGGAGGCCGACAGCACCATGACCAGGCCCACCACCGTGAGCACGGCCACCACTGCGGAGAGGAGGACCTGGTTGGCAGGCAGGCGCGGCGACGCCTTGGCCGGGGCAGCCGGAGCGGGGGCCAGGGAGTGGGCAGCCGGCCGGGACGGGCCAGGCCCGGGACGACGGTGCTCCGGGTCGGCCAGGCTGGCCCGCGCCCCGGCCCGCCAGCCGGCGAGCGGCCTCGAGCGCCCCTGCCGGGCGTGCGGCGCCCGTCGAAGGGCTGCCTGCTCGCGGGCCGTCCTCATCCCACCACCTCCTTGTCCTCCAGGCGCTGCGCCACCAGCCGGGCGAAGTCGTGCCCCCGCTCGGCGTAGGACCCGTACCAGTCGAACGACGCGCAGCCGGGCGAGAGGAGGACCGCGTCGCCGGGGCGGACGGCGGCCGCGGCAGCCGCCACCGCCTCGGCCATGGAGCCGGCCCGCACCACGTGCGGCCGGCGCCCAGCAC
>JBOGGR010000168.1:0-10236 GCA_050744025.1 Acidimicrobiales bacterium | reverse complement strand
GTCGTCTGCGGTGGCTGCCCATGGTCGGATCCTGCGCCTCGGTACTGGCACGAGTACGGGCCTAAGATCTGGCAGGGCAAGGGAGTCGGGCGGCCGCCGTCCGACTGCAGGCTGACCGCTTCCGAAGGGACTGGCACGACCGGCACGACACCTGGCACGAGGACTGGCACGACCGGCACGAGGACTGGCAGGGCCGTCCTGGCCCCGACCGGCTCGACCAGCCGGCCCCTGGGGCCGGATGACCGTCACAGGCAGTGCGTACGCTGGATGCCCGGGGGGGAGGAGGGCGGAGGTTGCCATGACCAAGCGAAGGGGCTCAGGGGACGGGTCCATCTTCAAGGACGGGGACCGCTGGGTGGCATGCGTCGACCTTGCCGGTGCCGGCAGGCGGCGTGTCCGGCGCAAGCGCACGGCCCGCACCTACGCCGAGGCCCGTTCCAAGCTGAGAGAGCTCCAGGAGGAGCTCCGGGCGGGGATCGACCCCGGCCGGCTGAACCTCGGCAGCTACCTGCAGCGGTGGCTGGAGCGTCAGGACAGCTCGGACAAGAGCCCCTCCACGGTGGAGAACTACCGCTGGGCCATCGACAAGCACCTCTCTCCTGCCATCGGCGCCGTTCCCCTGGCCAAGCTGACGCCCGAGGACGTGGAGGGAGTGCTCCTGGCCATGGCCCGAGCCGGAGCGGCTCGCAACACGATGATGCGAGTCCGAGCGGTGCTGTCCATGGCGCTCGACGACGCCGTGAGGCGCCGGGTGATCGCGTGGAACCCGACCACCGCCACCAAGGTGCCGGCCGGTCCCAGGAAGGCCCGGCGGTCTCTCACCCTGGAGCAGGCCGTGACGCTGCTCGACGCCATCCAGGGTGACCGGCTGGCGGCGGCCTGGCTCATCCTGCTCCTGCTCGGCCTGCGCCCCGGGGAGCTGTGCGGGTTGACCTGGGACGACGTGGACCTGGACGCGGGCCTGCTGCACGTCCGCCGGGCCCGCTTGCACGAGCCCGCAGGCATGCGACTCGGCCCCACCAAGACCTCCAGGAGCGTGCGCACCCTCGACATGCCCTCCCTGGTGGTCGCGGGCCTGCGAACCCATCGGGCCCGCCAGGCCGCCGAGCGTGAAGCCGCCGGTCCCGCCTGGCAGGACCACAACCTGGTCTTCACCACGACGGTCGGCACCCCCATCGACCGCTGGTCCCTCCGCCGGCGGTTCACCGCCCTCACCGAGGCCGCCGACCTCGGCCAGTGGCACCCCACCGAGATGCGCCACAGCGCCGTCTCCCTGCTCTCGGACGCCGGGGTGCGGGAGGAGGACGTGGCCGACATCGTGGGGCACGCCACCACCCGCATGACCCACGAGGTCTACCGCCATCCCGTACGGCCCTCGATCAGCGCGGCCAAGGGAGCCATGGAGGCGCTGTTCGGGAGCCCGTCAGCCTGACTTTGGCTCCCTGTTTGGCTCCCTCCTCGGAGCTACTACGCCTCCCGGGGCCCCCTACAGCCCCTCTGACCTGCACTTTCCGGGTGGGCCGTAGAGGACTCGAACCTCTGACCCCTTGCGCGTCATGCAAGTGCGCTACCAGCTGCGCCAACGGCCCATCGGCTACGACGACCCTACCACGCCGGCCCCGCCGGCCCGGGAAGGCACACCACGGCCAGCGAGTCGGGCGGCAGGAGGAGCGACGGCCCCTCCAGGCTGGCACCGGGCCGGGACCGGGCCAGGAGCCGGCCGGCGGAGCCGGGCACAGGGCCGGCGGAGCCGCCACCGTCCGGGGGGCCGCCCCGACCGCCAGGGCTGCCCGAGCCCACGCCGGCAGGCGCCGGGCCCGCCCCGACCTCCACGCTCACCGGCGCCCCCCCGAGGTTGGCGGCGACCACGATCCGGCCCCGCCGCATGGTGAGCCACCCGGCCTCCTCGTCGAGGGAGACCTCCACCCGGTCGAGGCGGCCGTCGGCGAGCTCGGGCCAGGCCCGGCGCAGAGCGATCAGCGAGCGGGTCCACGAGAGGAGCCGGGCCCCCGCCGGCCGCCGGGGCTCCGACCAGTCCAGCTTCGAGGCGAGGAAGCTGGACAGCGCCTGGGGGTCGGGGATCGCGTCGGGCTCCCAGCCGAACGCCTGGAACTCCCGCCGCCGGCCGTCGGAGACCGCCTGGCCGAGAGCAGGGTCCCGGTGGTCGGTGAAGTAGAGGAAAGGCGTCGCGGCGCCCCACTCCTCCCCCTGGAACAGCATGGGGACGAACGGCGAAAGCAACACGAGGCCCAGCCCCACCGCCACCCGGTCCTCGCCCAGGAGCGATGCGGTGCGCTCCCCCAGGGCCCGGTTGCCCACCTGATCGTGGTCCTCCAGGTACCCGACGAACCGGGTCCCCGGGAGCCCACCCACCGGTCGCCCGTGGTGCCGCCCCCGGAACGCAGACCAACGGCCGTCGTACACATAGGCCCCGCGCAACGCCCGACCCACGTCGGAAAGCCGACCGAAATCCCCGTAATAGCCGCTGCGCTCGCCGGTCATCACGGCAAAGAGGGCGTGGTGGAAATCGTCGCTCCACTGGGCATCCAGCCCGTAGCCGCCGGCCTCACGGGACCGCACGAGGCGCGGGTCGTTGAGGTCGGACTCGGCCACCACGAACACCGAGCGCCCGAGAAGGGCCGAGAGCTCCTCGACCCGCCCGGCCAGCTCCTCCAGGAAATGCAGAGCCGAGGTGTCGACTATGGCGTGCACGGCGTCGAGCCGCAGGCCGTCGGCGTGGTAGTCGCTCAGCCAGGAAAGCGCATTGTCGACGAGAAAGGCTCGGACCTCGTCGCTCCCGGGCCCGTCCAGGTTCACCGCCTGGCCCCACGGTGTGGCGTATCGGTCGGTGAAATACGGGCCGTACCGCCCCAGATAATTGCCGGCTGGCCCCAGATGGTTGTACACGACGTCGATGATCACGGCCAGCCCCCTGGAATGGCACGCGTCGATCAGCGCCTTCAGCCCGTCCGGGCCGCCATAGGCGTGGTGCGGGGCGAACAGGTCGACCCCGTCGTAGCCCCAGCCCCTGTCCCCGGAGAACTCGGCCACAGGCATCAGCTCGAGCGCGTCCACCCCGAGGTCCACCAGGTGGTCGAGGTGCTGGGTCATTCCAGCGAATGTCCCCTCCTCGCTGAAAGTGCCGACGTGGCCCTCGTAGACGACAGCCGACGGCAGGTGGATTCCCCGCCACCCCCCGTCGGTCCAGGGAAATGCGGAATGGTCGACCACCCGCGACGGCCCGTCCACGCCGCCCGGCTGCCAGGACGAGCGGGGGTCCGGCCTCGGCTCGCCCCCGTCCACGGAGAAACGGTAATCAGTGCCGGGTCCCGCCTCGGTGACCTGGACCGCCCACCAGCCGCCGCCGGACCCTGGCGCCGCCGACTCACGGGCCATGGCGAAGAGCCTGTCCCCGTCCAGCGCCACCTCCACCGAGGAGGCCGCCGGTGCCCAGACCCGGAACGTGTGCAGCTCAGCCCTCCCGGGCCAGCAGGGCGACCGGGAACCGGTGCAGCATCTCCCCCACTCCGGCTGCGCCACCGGAAAGATGGTCGCCGGTGAGCACGTTGCGCCACCGCCCCGAGGGGAGCTCGACTGTCGTGCCGAGAAGGGCCGTGCTCAGGTACCCCGGGAGGCCGGCGATCGTGCAGCCGGGCGCGCCGGCCTGGAGCCGGGCCCAGGCGACAGGCTGCTGCGCTTGGGGGTGTGCGGCGCGCAATCCTTCCCGGTACAGGCCCCACGCCAGCCGGGGGACCACCGTGGCCGCCGACCCGGCCCGGACGAAGGCCACCACCCGGTCGGCCTGAGGCCCGCGAGCGGCGAGCGGCCGGTAGGACCCCGCTGCCCCCCACCATTGCGGACGTTCCCGGCGCAGGTGCAGAGCCCTCTGCGTGACGAGGAGCTTCGGGAGCCCCTCGGCCGCCCGTTCCCAGCACTCCTCGGGTGACAGCGAAGGGAGCTCCGCCAGGAGGCGCCGGCGCCGGGCGAAGTCGACGGGCCGGCGGTTGTCCGGGTCCACCAGCGAGTAGTCCCACAGCTCGCAGCCCTGGTAGGTGTCCGGCACCCCGGGGGCGGTCAGCGCGACGAGCGTCTGGGCCAGCGAGCTCGCCCAGCCCGACTCTTTCAGGCGGCAGTCGACGAAGGAGCTCAGGTCCTCCACGAACCCGTCGTCCCCCATCACGCCCCGCACGAACCGTTCCAGCGCCCCGTCGTACGCCGGGTCGGGGTCGGTCCACGACGTGCGGAGCTTGGCCTCCTTGGTCGCCTTGGCCATGTAGGCCACCATCCGGTCGGCGTCTATGGGCCACGCCCCCACCATGGTCTGGTAGAGCAGGTACTCGGCGCCGGCGTCAGGGTCCGACCCCGTCCGGTAGCCGGCGTTGCGCTCGCGCCATGCCGAGGCCCGCTCCGCCCAGGCCGCAGCCATCTCGGACAGCACGGCCAGGCGGGCCCTCACGTCCTCGCTGCGCTTGGTGTCGTGGGTCGAGGTGGTCACCATGGTCGTGGGCCAGCGGCCCTGGGTGGCCGCGCAGGCGGCATGGAGCTCGCCGGCGGGAGTGGCCCACCGGCCGGGGTCGGAGCCAACCTCATTTCTACCTACGAAGCGGCAGTAGCGATAGAGGGCGGTGTCCTCGACGCCCTTGGCCATCACCGGCCCGGCCACCTGCTGGAAGCGCAGCCGCAGCTCGGTCTCGGCGTCCCCGGCCATCGTCTCGTCGGCGAGGAGGATCCGGGCGAGCCCGTCCAGCAGGTCGGGGTCGAGGTCCTCCCGGCGCCGGGCAGCCTCGGCCACGGCCTCCAGGACCCTCACGGCGTCGTCGGGGTGGGCCGGGCCGACCTCCCCGACATAGGTCCGGTACACGCCGAGGCAGGCGACGACCTCCTCCAGCGTGGCCGCCAGCTCGGCCCTGGTGTAGTCCCGGTAGCGCCGCCGGCCCTCGCCCACCCGCACGAGGAGGGCGGTGAGCCGTGCGAGGTCGGTCGCGAGGGGCCCGGCCATGGCGGCGTGCTTGGCGGCGTGGGCCACCTCGGCGAACGGCTCGGCAGAGCCCGAGAGGCGTTCCCACAGCTCGGTCAGCGGGGCCTCGCCAGCCGGGTCCACGAACAGCCCTCCCACGAGCGCGCAGAAGTCGTAGCCGGTGGTGCCGGCCACCGGCCAGGTGTCCCGGAGGCGCTCGCCCGGCTCCAGGACCTTCTCGACCACGATCCAGGCGTCGCCTGCGGCGGTCCGCAGGCGGTGCAGGTAGCCCTCCGGGTCACGGAGGCCGTCGATGTGGTCGATGCGCAGGCCGTCGACCACCCCGTCGTGGAGCCACGAGAGGACCAGCGCGTGGCTGTCCTGGAAGACCGCCTCGTCCTCGATCCGCACCCCCACCAGGCTGTCGATGTCGAAGAAGCGCCGGTAGTCCACCTCCTGGCCGGCGGCCCGCCAGTAGGCGAGGCGGTAGTTCTGGCGCTCCAGGAGGGCGTCCAGGGCCTCGGGATCGGCGTTGACGGCAGCGAGCTCGGCGTCCACCGCGGCCGCCACGGCCGGCTCGTCGGCGCACAGTTCGGCCAGCCGGGCCCGCAGCACCTCCTTGTCCCGGTGGCGGGCACGCACGCTCTCCCGGTCGGTGGCCCACGACGGCGGCAGGTTCCCGAGGGCGGCGGCGATGCTCTCCAGCTCGTCGGCGACGCCGGCGGGGGGGGCAGGGGGGCCGGCGCCGACAGCGGGGGCGGGGGGGGCAGCGGGGCCGGCCGCCCGCACGGCCGCGCTGGCCGCCCCCAGCAGTGTGTCGAGGGACCGGGGGGCGACCGGCGCGACCCGGTCGGCGTAGCGGACCCGGAAGCTGCCCCCGTCCCGCTCGACGGTGAGATGCCCGGCCTCCAGCACCTTGCCGTAGTGGTCGGCCAGGATGGGCAGGAGCACGCTGTTGCGGAGCTTGGCCTCGGGCGGGTCCCAGTCCACGTCGAAGTACGAGGCGTAGACGCTGGACGGGCCGTTCTCGAGCACGTCCCACCACCAGGCGTTCTCCGGACCGGTGATGGCCATGTGATTGGGGACCACGTCCAGCACGAGGCCGAGACCCGCCTCCCCGAGGGCGGTGCTGAGGCGAGCCAGGCCGTCGGCCCCGCCGAGCTCGGCGTTGGGCCTGGTCGGGTCCACCACGTCGTAGCCGTGCGTGGAGCCTGGGGCGGCCTGGAGGCAGGGCGAGGAGTAGAGGTGGCTGACGCCCAGCTCGGCCAGGTATGGGGCCAGCGCCGCCGCCTCGTCGAAGCCGAAGCCGGGCCGGAGCTGCAGGCGGTACGTCGAGAGCGGGGCCGGCGGGGGGCCGGGGTCCGGAGCGGGGCGGGCCACGCCGGCTCAGCCGGCCCGGCGGAGCACGACCAGGGACCGGGCATCCACGGCCACCTGCTCCCCGCCCCGGCAGCGCGGCTCGGAGGCGCCCGGGCGGGAGGCGCCCGGCCGAGCGGGAGTGCTCGGTCCCGAGGCGCTCGGCCCGGCGGCCCCCGCATCCTCCTCGCTCGTGTCCAGCACCACCTCCCACTCCTCGCCCCAGTCCCCCTTGGGCAGCGTGAAGTCGATCGCCTCGTCGTGGGCATTGAGCAGGAGGAGGAAGCTGGCGTCGACCACCACCTCGCCCCGGGCATCGGGGCTCGGGATGGTCTCGCCGTTCAGGAACACGCCGATGGACCTGGCGTACCCCGCCTCCCAGTCGGCGTCGGTCATGACGGTGCCCTCGGGAGTGAACCACCCGATGTCGGTGACCTCCGAGCCCCGCAGGTGCCTGCCGTGGAAGAACCGGCGCCGGTGCAGCACAGGATGGTCCCGGCGCAGGGCGAGGAGGCGCCGGGTGTACGAGAGGAGCTCCTCGTCCACGTGGGCCCAGTCGTACCAGGACACCTCGGAGTCCTGGCAGTACGCGTTGTTGTTGCCGCCCTGGGTCCGCCCGAGCTCGTCACCGCCCAGCAGCATGGGAATGCCCTGGGACAGCACCAGCGTGGCGAGGAAGTTGCGCTGCTGGCGGCGGCGAAGGGCCGAGACAGCCCTGTCTCGCGTGGGCCCCTCGACCCCGCAGTTCCAGGAACGGTTGTCGTCGCTGCCGTCGCGGTTGTCCTCACCGTTGGCGTCGTTGTGCTTGTCGTTGTAGGAGACCAGGTCGGCCAGCGTGAACCCGTCGTGGGCAGTGACGAAGTTGATGCTGGCGTAGGGCCGGCGCCCGCTCGACTCGTACAGGTCGGAGCTGCCGGTGAGGCGGTACGCCAGCTCGGCCAGGGTGGCCGGCTCACCCCGCCAGTAGTCCCGCACGCAGTCCCGGTACTTGCCGTTCCACTCCGACCAGAGGGCTGGGAAGTTTCCGACCTGGTAGCCCCCCTCCCCCACGTCCCAGGGCTCGGCGATGAGCTTCACCTGGCTCACCACCGGGTCCTGCTGGATGAGGTCGAAGAAGGAGGACAGCCGGTCCACGTCGTGCAACTCCCGGGCCAGGGCGGCAGCCAGGTCGAAACGGAACCCGTCGACGTGCATCTCCAGCACCCAGTACCGGAGCGAGTCCATGATGAGCTGGAGCACGTGCGGGCTGCGCATGTTGAGGCTGTTGCCGGTGCCCGTGTAGTCCGTGTAGTAGCGGGCGTCGTCGGCCAGGCGGTAGTAGGAGGCGTTGTCGATGCCCCGGAAGCTGAGGGTGGGGCCAAGCTGGTTCCCCTCGGCCGTGTGGTTGTCGACGACGTCGTGGATGACCTCGATCCCGGCCTCGTGCAGGGCCCTCACCATGGCCTTGAACTCCTGGGTCTGCTGGCCGACCCCGTTGCCCGAGCTGTACGCGCCATGGGGCGCGAAGTAGCCGATCGAGTTGTAGCCCCAGTAGTTCGTGAGGCCCCGCTCGACGAGGGTGGCGTCGTGGACGAACTGGTGCACGGGCATGAGCTCGACGGCCGTCACCCCCAGCCTGGTCAGGTGCTCGACGGCAGGGGGGCTGGCCAGCCCGGCATAGGTCCCCCGCAGCTCCGCGTCCAGGCCGGGGTGGCGGATCGTGAATCCCCTGACGTGGGTCTCGTAGACGACGGTGTCGTGCCACGGCGTGCGGGGGGGCCGATCGTTGCCCCAGTCGAAGTACGGGTTGGTGACGACGCAGCGGGGCACGAACGGGGCCGAGTCCTCCGCGTTCATGCTGTCGGGGTCGTCGAAGCTGTAGCCGAACACGGCCTGGCCCCAACGGACCTCGCCGGCCATCGCCTTGGTGTACGGGTCGAGGAGGAGCTTCGCCGGGTTGCACCGGTGGCCGCGGGCCGGGTCGTGGGGCCCGTGCACCCGGTAGCCGTACCGCTGCCCCGGCCCGACGTTCGGGAGGTAGCCGTGCCAGCAGAGGGCGTCGACCTCGCTCAGCTCGACCCTGGTCTCGGTCCCGTCGTCGGCGAACAGGCACAGCTCCACCCCGTCCGCGACGTCCGAGAAGATCGAGAAGTTCGTCCCCATCCCGTCGTAGGTCGCACCCAACGGGTACGGCTGCCCCGGCCACACTCGCATGGGGGGCCACGCTACCCGGGGCCAGCCGATCCCCCCCTCGGCAGCGCTCGCTCCGGGCTACGAGGCGAGCTGGTCCTTGATCTCTCGGATGTCCGCGTCGATCTGGTCGAACTTCGCGTTGACAGCCAGGAAGCCGGTCTCCATGTCGGTTCGCAGGTCCGAGATCTCCCCTCGCACGGCCGTGAATCCCTCTCCGATCAAGGTGATGGTGCGTTCCATCAGCGTGGCCAGCGTCTGCGGCAGGCTCAGGACCTCTTCGGTCAGCAACTCCGGCCGCACGTCGGCGCGGAAGTCCCCGTCTCTTCGCAGACTCGCAAGGAAGCGCTTGCGCTCGGCCTCGTCCCCCATCACTGGCTCCTCGACCGGCATGGTACATCTCCCCGTTACGAGGGACAGTCGGTCAGCCGTGAGGGCGCAGAGCCTCCAGCGCGGCCCGGCGCCGTTCCTGCGCGGTCGGGACGCGGGCCGGCAGCGGGGCAAGGGCCGGGCCGGGATCGAGCAGGTCGGCCAGACGGCGGAGGGCGTCTCTCACGGACTCCACCACCCTGTCCACCCTGTCGCTGCTCCGTCCTCCCGGCATCGCCGCTCATCCTCTCTCGGGTCTCCCCGACCCCTACCTCAACAAGTACACAACGCGCATCTGCTCATTATGTTCCCGCTGGTCGGCGGGACGAAACGCGCCGGCTGCGCCCCCCGCAGGCTACTCCCCCACCAGGGCCAGGGCGGCCCGCTCGATGTCGTCCTCCGACAGCAGGACGTGTTGGGCGGCGTCACCGAGGGGGACGAGGCTGTCGGCGCTGGCGACGCGGGCCATCCGCCCGTCGTAGCCGGCATCGACCAGGGCCGCCAGGACCCCCTCGGACACCCCGCCGGTGCGGCGGGTCTCGTCGACCACCAGCACCTTGCCGGTGGCCGCTGCCCCCTCCAGGAGGTCTGCCACCGGCAGCGGGGCCAGCCAGCGCAGGTCGAGGACCCGGACGCCTGTCCCCACCCCGGCCAGGCGTCGGGCCACGCGGAGGGACATGGGCACGCCGTTGCCGAAGGTCACCAGGGTGAGGTCCTGGCCGCGGCCGTAGGTCCTGGCCGCCCCGAGAGGGACGTGGGCCCCGGTCCAGCCCTCCGGCGCCACGTACAGGGCCAGCCACCCACCGTCCCCCTCGGCGTGGAGGTCGGCCGTGTGGTACAGGGCGATGGGCTCCAGGAACACCGACACGGTCCCGTCCACCTCCGCGGCAGCGAGGCAGGTGCGGAGCATGGCGGCCGCGTCGTCGGGGCGCGCCGGGGAGGCGACGACCAGGCCCGGGACGTCGCGGAGCACGCCGACGGCGTTGTCGTTGTGGAAGTGGCCGCCGAAGCCGCGCTGGTAGGCGTAGCCGGCCACCCGCACCACCATGCCGTTGCGGTACTGCCCGGAGGAGAAGAACTGCAACGTGGCGGCCTCACCCCGAAGCTGGTCCTCTGCGTTGTGGAGGTACGCGAGGTACTGGATCTCTGGGACCGGCAACAGGCCGGAGACCGCCGCGCCCAGGGCCAGGCCCAGGATCGCCTGCTCGTCGAGGAGGGTGTCGAAGACCCGCCCTGCCCCGAATCGGCGGGTGAGCCGGCGGGTGACGCCGTACACCCCGCCCTTCCTGCCCACGTCCTCGCCGAAGACGAGCATCCCCGGGCGGGCGGCCAGGGCGTCGGCCAGCGACCGGTTGACGGCCAGGGCCAGGGTGAGCGGGCCCTCG
>JBOGGR010000167.1:0-3258 GCA_050744025.1 Acidimicrobiales bacterium | reverse complement strand
GTAGATCTGGGTTCGCTGCACGATGTACAGGTTATACATCGCAGCCCGGACATGCAGGGCCGGAGGCGGCCGCTTCGGAGCCGACCCCGCCGGGCTCGGCGGCCGGCTCGACCATCCACCGGTCGGGCCGCCGCCGGCCCTAGAGTGAGCGCGGTGGGTGGAGCCACGTTGGAACGGCCCCCTGACGGGGGCGGCGCCGTGATCGACGCTGCACCAGCGGACGATCCTCCGGCCCCCGACCCGCGCTCGGCCGACCTGGCCCCCGACCCGCGCTCTGCCGACCTGGCCCCCGACCCGCGCTCTGCCGACCTGGCCCCCTACCTGGGCCTGGTCGAGCGGCTCGAGCTGGGGGGCCCCATCGACGAGGCGACCTCCGGCCTGGTGGAGGACGCCGTCAGGGTGTGGGCCCGCCCGGGCTTCGACACCTTCATCTCCCTCCCCCGCCTCCGCTTCGAGCCGTTCGCCCACCAGCTCCAGACAGCCGAGCGGGCTCTCCGTCGTATGCGTGGGCGGGCCATCCTGGCCGACGAGGTCGGCCTCGGCAAGACCATCGAGGCCGGCCTCGTCCTCTCCGAGCTCCGCCTGCGTGGGCTGGCCGACCGGGTGCTGGTCCTCGTCCCGGCCGGCCTGGTGGAGCAGTGGCAGGAGGAGCTGGAGCGCAAGTTCGCCCTCCCCGTCGTCGTGGCGCGAGGGGCCGAGTGGTCGCCCGAAGCCCGGCCGCCGGGGGACCCCGTGGTGGTGGCCTCGCTGGCCTCGGCGCGGCGCGACCCGCTGCGCCGGGCCCTCACCGGCCTGACGTGGGACCTCGTCGTGGCCGACGAGGCTCACCGCCTGAAGCAGCCCCGCAGCGCGTCGGGGCGCCTGGCCCGGGCCCTGCGGGCCCGCCACCTGCTCCTGCTCACCGCGACCCCGGTCGAGAACCGCCTCGACGACCTGTTCCAGCTCGTGAGCCTGGTAGTCCCCGGGCTCCTCGGCACCACAGCCGAGTTCCGGTCCCGCCACCGCGAGGGAGGGGCCTCGGGCGTGGCCAACCTGGCCGTCCTCCAGGGGCGCCTGCGGGACGTGATGATCCGCCACCGGCGCAGCCAGGTCGCCGTCCTCCTCCCCCGCCGGCTGGCCGAGACGATCAGGGTGGAGCCGGCCCCGGAGGAGGCCGAGCTCTATGCGGCGGTGTCCGAGCGGGTCCGCCGGGAGGGCCAGGGCGCCCCGCCGGCCCGGGTCCTCGCCCTGCGGAGCGTGCAGCGGCTGGCCGGCTCGAGCCCGGCGGCGGTGGCCCCCACCCTCGCCAAGGTCGGATGGGAGGACCTGGCCACCCTCGCCGGCAACATCTCTCGCACCGAGAAGTCGCGGGCCCTGATCGAGCTGCTGAGGCGCCGGACCGCCCATGGCGAGCAGGTCATCGTGTTCACGGGCTTCCGCCAGACCCTGGAGTTCCTGGAGAAGGTGACAGCCGACGCCGGGCTCGCCAGCCTCACCTACCACGGCAGCCTCCCCCGGCTGGACAAGGAGGCGGCGGTCCGCGGCTTTCGCGACGGCTGCCCGGTGCTGCTCAGCACGGAGGCCGCCGGGGAAGGCCGCAACCTGCAGTTCTGCCATCAGATGGTCAACTTCGACCTGCCGTGGAACCCGATGCAGATCGAGCAGCGGCTCGGCCGCCTGCACCGCATCGGCCAGGAGCACGACGTGACCCTCGCCAACCTCGTCTCCCGGGGGACGGTCGAGGACCGCATCCTCTCGGTCCTGGAGGCGAAGATCAACCTGTTCGAGCTCGTGGTCGGCGAGCTGGACATGATCCTCGGCCGCGTGGAGGACGACTTCGACTTCGAGCGGGCGGTCTTCGACGCCCACCTCGCGAGCGCCCACGACGCCGAGCTCGACGAGCGGCTCGAGACCCTGGGCGACGCCCTCTCCCTGGCCCGCACCGAGTACCTGGCCAGCCGGGACCGCCAGGACCTCCTCGTGGCCGACACCGAGGAGGCCAGTTGACCGGCCGGCGGTGTGAGGGGGCAGGGAGGTGACCCTCGCGGCCGCCGATCCCGCGCTGTCCTTCTGGGTGGCCTTCGCCCAGCGCGAGGGAGGCCTCTGCGAGGACGCCGGCGACCACAGCCTCGTGGTGCTGCCCGAGGAGCTCCAGCGTGACCTCGACCTCCCGGAGGAGGTGACGGTCACCGCCGACCCCGACGTGGCCCGCGAGGACGGCGCCATCCTGCTGGCCCCCGGCCATCCCCTGCTGACCCGGGCCGCAGATCAGGTTATCGGGCAGGGTGACGTCGGGACGGCCCACCTGCCCTGGCCAGCGTCCCCGACGCCGCCCGGCGGGCTCCTGGAGGCCAAGGCCCGCGAGCAGGTCGAGATCGACCACGGGCGCATCGACGTGGCCGGCCTGCCCATGCCCGTCTACCTCCCCGTGCTCCGCGTGGGCGTCCTCGTGTCCTACAGCGTGTCCCTGGACGAGCGGTTCCTGGAGGAGGAGGAGGTGCTGGTGGACGCGACCTCCGGCCTCGGCCTGCCGACAGGAGCCGCGCGCAGCCTGGCCGCCGGGCCCCTGCGGCCGGGCCGCGCGAGGGACCGCCAGACGCTGCCCGCCGGCGTCGAGGGAGCCCTCGCCGGAGCCCACGCCCTCCTCCAGCAGAGGATCGCTCCCCGCAGCCTCACGCTCGGGCGCCAGGGGGAACGGGGGCGGCGGGAGGAGCTGGACCGGGCCGGCGCCTACTACCAGGCCACCCTCGACTCGATCGAGCGCCGGCGGCGCATCGCCGCCCCCGACCGCCAGGCCCTCCTCGACCGCCAGGCCGAGGCCACCCACGTCGAGCGGGACCGCCGGCTGGCGGAGATCGACGAGAGCTTTCGCCCCTCGCACGAGCTGCGGCCGTTCCGTCTCCAGCTCATCGGGCTGCCGGCAGTCGTCCTCCCTGTCGACGTCCGGCGAGGACCGCGGCGCTTCCCGATCGGTCTCACCTGGCTCCCGACCGCTGCCCGATTCGGAGCCCTCCGCTGCCCCCGCTGCTCGTTGCCCGAGCCGCTGGTCGCCGGCAAGGACGCCCTCGGGTGCCGGTCCTGCCTGCCTCGTCCGGCCGTGAGCCTCACGGGCCCGGACCGGCCCGGGCCGGGCGAGCGCCCCACCGGGACCTCGAGGGGCGAGGGCCGTGCAGGGCCGGGGGAGGCCGGGGAGGCCGGGGAGGCCGGGGCGGCGGGGGAGGCGGGGGCAGAGGACGTCCTCTGGCGCTCAGACAGGCTTCGCGGCCGTTTGCGTCGCTG
>JBOGGR010000166.1:0-2668 GCA_050744025.1 Acidimicrobiales bacterium | reverse complement strand
CACCGGGGGGCGGGCTGGCGGGCCCCGACGTCGGGGCACCATCTGCGATGGTGCCCCGATGAGGCCGAGGCGGCCTCCGCACCGCCGCGGCTCCCGGGGGTACCGGCGCCCCGGCGGGGTCGGCGGAGGGCTCCCGCCCGGGCCGGCGCTCCCCGACGACCCCCGGTGGTACCAGCGGGCGGTGTTCTACGAGGTCCTGGTCCGGGGCTTCTTCGACGCCAACGACGACGGCGCGGGCGACCTGGCCGGGCTGGCCGCCAAGCTCGACTACCTGGCCTGGCTCGGGGTGGACTGCCTGTGGCTCCTGCCCTTCTACCAGTCGCCGCTTCGCGACGGCGGCTACGACATCAGCGACTTCTTCTCGGTGCTGCCCGAGTACGGCGACCTGGCCGACGCCCTCGAGCTGGTCGAGCAGGCCCACGCCAGGGGGATCCGGATCATCGCCGACCTGGTCATGAACCACACGAGCGACGCCCACCCGTGGTTCCAGCAGTCCCGTCAGGACCGGGTCAACGCCAAGGCCGACTGGTACGTCTGGAGCGACGACGACCAGCGCTGGCCGGACGTCCGGGTCATCTTCGTGGACACGGAGAAGTCCAACTGGGCGTGGGACGCCCAGCGCCAGCAGTACTACTGGCACCGGTTCTTCTCCCACCAGCCCGACCTCAACTACGCGAACCCCGACGTGGCGGCGGCCATGCTCGACGTGGTGCGCTTCTGGCTGGACATCGGCCTCGACGGCTTCCGCCTCGACGCCGTGCCCTACCTGTTCGAGCGGGACGGGACCAACGGCGAGAACCTCCCGGAGTCCCACGAGTACCTGCGCCGGCTGCGCAAGGAGGTCGACGCCACCCACCCGGGCCGGGTCCTTTTGGCCGAGGCCAACCAGTGGCCGGCCGACGTGGTCGACTACTTCGGCGACGGCGACGAGTGCCACATGTGCTTCCACTTCCCTGTCATGCCCCGCATGTTCATGGCCGTGCGCAGGGAGCAGCGCTTCCCCGTCACCGAGGTCCTGGCCCAGACGCCGGACATCCCAGAGGGCTGCCAGTGGGGCATCTTCCTTCGCAACCACGACGAGCTGACCCTGGAGATGGTCACCGACGAGGAGCGGGACTACATGTACTCCGAGTACGCGAAGGACCCCCGCATGAAGCGCAACATCGGGATAGGCCGCCGCCTGGCGCCCCTCGTCGACAACGACCGCCGGGTGGCCGAGCTGCTCCACGCCATGCTGTTCTCGATGCCGGGCAGCCCGATCCTCTACTACGGCGACGAGCTGCTCATGGGCGACAACATCTACCTGGGTGACCGCGACGGGGTGCGGACGCCCATGCAGTGGACCCCGGACCGCAACGCCGGGTTCAGCCGGGCCGACTTCGCCCAGCTCTACCTGCCCCCGCTGATGGACCCGGTCTACGGCTACCAGGCCGTCAACGTCGAGGCGCAGCGGCGCAACCCGAGCTCGTTCCTGCACTGGATGAAGCGCATGCTGGAAGTGCGGCGCCAGCACGCCCTCTTCGGGACCGGCACCTTCGAGGTCCTCCCGGCCGAGAACCCGTCGGTCCTCGCCTTCGTGCGAGTAGGGCCCGACCAAGAGACGGGGGAGGAGGACACGGTGCTGTGCGTCAACAACCTGAGCCGGTTCGCCCAGCCCGTGCAGCTCGCCCTGGACCGCTGGACCGGGCGGACGCCGATCGAGCTGCTCGGGCGGGTGCCGTTCCCGCCCATCGGCGACCTTCCGTACTTCGTCACGCTGGGGCCGCACGCCTTCTACTGGTTCCAGCTGGCCCCCGGGAGCGCCGATGCCCGGGGGTGAGGCCGCCGGGCGCCTCGCCGCCGCCCTGGCGCCCCTCGTCGGGCCGTACCTGGCCCGCCAGCGTTGGTTCGCCGGCCCGGGGGACGAGGTCACCCAGGTCGGCGTGGTGGCGGCCGAGGTCATCGTCCCGGGGCCGCCGGGCCTCCTGTGGGCCCTGGTGGCGGCCCGGGGGGCGACGTACCAGCTGCTCGTGGGGCTGCGCCCCGAGGACGACGCGGCCGCCCTCCTCCACGGCCAGGAGGCGGCCACGGTCGGGCCGGTGCCGGAGTCCGAGACCGTCGCGTACGACGCCCTGGTCGACCCGGAGCTGGCCATGGTCGTGCTGGACATCGTCACGGCCGGGGCCGAGCGGGCAGAGCGGGTGCGACCGGTGGGGGGCGAGCAGTCGAACTCGTCCCTCATCTACGACGACCGGGTCATCCTCAAGGTGTTCCGCCGGGTTCAGCCCGGCCCCAACCCGGACGTCGAGGTGGCCCTCGCCCTCGACGGGGTCGGCTTCAACCACGTGGCCGCCCCGCTCGGGCACTGGCGGCGCGAGGACCTCGACCTCGACCTGGGCCACGCCCAGGAGTTCCTCCACGGCGGCACCGAGGGGTGGGCGCTGGCCCTCACGTCGCTCCGGGACCTGTACGCCCGGGCCGGAGCCTCGTCCCCCCGGCCCGGGCCTGGCGGCGGCGACGAGGCGCCGGGGCCCGAGGCGGCGGCGACGGCAGGGGGGGACTTCGGCGCCGAGGCCCGCCGGCTCGGGGAGACCACGGCCAAGCTGCATATGGCGATGGCGCGGGCCTTCGGGACCGGCCCTGGCCGGCCCGGCGCCTGGGCCGAGGACGTGGGGGGCCAGGTGGGGGC
>JBOGGR010000165.1:0-3460 GCA_050744025.1 Acidimicrobiales bacterium | reverse complement strand
GTCCTTCACCGCCCGCAGGGGGGCGGTGACCGACGACGACAGCCGCCAGCGGGCGTGCGGGAGCCGGGCCTGGAGGGCCAGCACGAACGTGGCCCAGGCCCGGTCGGAGACGGCCAGCGAGGCTCGGGCCCCCACCAGCTGGGCCACGATCTCGACCGGGTCCTCCGTCTCCCCCCACGGGCGCACGAAGAACAGGCCCGGGTCGTGCGCCACCCTGGGCGCCTCCAGGGCGGGCACGACGAGGGTCGCCTCCGCGTCGGCCGGGAGGACGAGCATCGTCAGCCGCTCGAGGGGCATGGCCTCGTACCCGGTCAGCCAGGGCAGGTCGGCGCCGAGGGACAGGAGGAGCCCGTCCACCCCGGCCTCCGCCATCCGGTCCCGCACCCGGCCCAGTCGCTCCGCCCGGGCCGCCGCGCTCATGCTCCCTCCCGCCGCGCCCCGACCAGGGCAGCCGTGGCCGCGGCGGCCGCCCCCCGGGCGTGGTAGCTGGAACGGGTCAGCGGCGACGCCTCCACGTGGGCGAAGCCCAGGGCACGGCCGGCATCCCCCAGCCGCTCGAGCTCCTCGGGTCGCCACCATCTGGCCACGGGCAGGTGCGCCGCCGTGGGCCGCAGGTACTGGCCCAGCGTGACGATGTCCACCCCTACCGCCCTCAGGTCGGCCAGGGCGCCCTTGACCTCTGCCTCGGTCTCCCCCATGCCGAGGATCATCCCCGACTTGGTGACCAGGCCGGCCTCCTTGGCCCGGGCCAGGACCGACAGGCTCCGGGCGTAGGACGCCAACGGGCGCACCGCTCTCTGGAGGCGGGCCACGGTCTCCAGGTTGTGGTCGAGCACCTCGGGCCGGGCATCGAAGATGCTCGCGAGGGCGGGCTCCGAGCCCTTGCAGTCGGGGATGAGCACCTCCACGGCGGTCCCGGCGCACCGGGAGTGGATGGCCGCGATGGTCGCGGCGAAGGCCCCGGCACCACCGTCGTCGAGGTCGTCCCTGGCAACGGCCGTCACCACGGCGTGGGCCAGGCCGAGGCGGGCCACCGCCTCGGCGACCCGCTCGGGCTCGTCCGCCTCGAGGGGCAGCGGGTGGCGGGTGTCGACCAGGCAGAACCCGCAGGCCCGGGTGCAGCGCGGCCCGTTGATCATGAACGTGGCCGTGCCGTCGGCCCAGCACTCGAAGATGTTGGGGCAGCCCGCCTCCTCGCACACCGTCACCAGGTCCAGGCCGCGCATGACGGATTTCAGAGACCGGTAGCCCGGCCCCATGTCGGCCTTGACCCGCAGCCACGCCGGCTTGCGCTCGCCCACGGCCAGGCCGCCCCCCGGGTCGACGCCAGCCTGGGCCAGCCTGGCCCCGAGCCGCCCGAGTCGAACCGGCACACCCGGGTGCTCCGCCGCGCTCGTCGTCGAAATGGCAGCCGGCGCCACTCCCGCCCCGCGCCCGCTCCCGCTCACCACGTCCTGGCGCTCCCACCCGTGGCGCCCCCAGCGCTCGGCCGCCCGGGCCGCCACCGCGTCCACGACCTCGGCCATCGTGGCACCCACCCCCTCGGCCCGAAGGGACGTCACCGGCTTGTCGGCTATGCCGCAGGGCACGATGTGACCGAAGTAGGTGAGGTCGGGGGCGACGTTGATGGCGAAGCCGTGCATGGACCGGCCCCTGGTGAGGCGCACCCCGATGGCGCAGATCTTGCGAGGATGGTCGCCGTCCGGGTCGGCCCACACGCCCGGGTAGCCGGGCAGGCGCCCAGCGCCGGGAAGGCCGACATCGGCCAGGGCGTCGATGACGAGCTGCTCCACGCTGTGCACGTAGCGAGGCGTCGCGTCGGGCTCCATCGGGACGCTGAGGATGGGGTAGCCCACAAGCTGGCCCGGGCCGTGGTACGTGACGTCGCCCCCCCGGTCCGTGTGGACGAGGTCGGCGCCCACCGATGCGGGCGGCACCAGCACGTGCTCCGGCTTGGCCCGCACGCCCAGCGTGTAGACGTGGGGGTGCTCCAGCAGCAGGAGGTGGTCGTCGGCGCTGTGCTCGAGGAGCGCCCGCTGGAGGGCGTGGGCGTCCCGGTAGGCCGCTCGCCCCAGCCACCGGATCCGCAGCACGGGCACTGTCGCCTCAGAGCTCCTGGGACCAGTCCCGGGTCTCGATGATGTCCTTGAGCTCGGCCAGGAAGCGGGAGGCGTACGCGCCGTCCACCGCCCGGTGGTCGAAGGAGAGGGCCAGCATCCCGGTCGAGTGGATGGCTATGCCCTCGCTGCCCCCAGGCATGGCGACCACTACGGGCCGGCGCTTGACCCCGTCGGTGGAGAGGATGGCGACCTGGGGCTGGTTGATGATGGGCACGGTCATGAACGTCCCGAACGGCCCCGGGTTGGTGATCGTGAACGTGCCCCCGGCGATGTCGTCCGCGGTGAGCTTGCGGGAGCGGGCCCGCTGGGCCAGCTCTGACGCCTCCCGCGCCAGGGCCCGCATGCGCTTGTCACCGGCGTCGTGGATGACCGGGACGATGAGCCCCTCCGAGTCGAGGTCCACGGCGATGCCCAGGTTGATGTCGCGGTGCACGACGAGGGCATCGTCGCCCACTGACGCGTTGAGGTGCGGGAAGTCGCGCAGGCCGTCGGCCACGGCCCGGGCGATGAACGGCAGGTACGTGAGGCTGATCCCCTCCTCGGCCCGGAACCGCTCCCGGTGGACCCGGCGGGTCGCCTCGATGCCCTCGAAGTCGACCTCGATGGCCGCCAGCGTGTGGGCCGAGGTGGCCTTGGACCGCACCATGTGCTCGGCCGTGCGGCGGCGGATGTTGGAGAAGGGGACGACCTCGTCCCTCGCCCCAGGTAGCGCCGGGGCACCGGCCGCCGACCGGACGAGGGAGGTGCCGGCGCTGGCCGCAGCCGGCGCCCCGGCGGGGGCCTGGACCTGGGCCGCAGCCGGCGCCTGGGGCCGGGCCTCCGCCCGCTCGTCCTTCCCGGCCTGCGGCTCGGCGGCCGGGACCTGGCCGGGGGGCTCCGGTCCAGGGGGGGCTCCGGTCCCGCTGCGGGCGTCGACGACGGCGAGGACGTCGCTGCGGGTGATGCGACCCCCGGCCCCCGTCCCCTGGATCTCGGCCGGGTCGAGGTGGTGCTCGGACAGGAGCCGGCGCACGACCGGCGAGAGCACCGGCCCTCCCTCGTCGCCGCCGGGCTCGCCCGGCCCGCCCGGCTCGGTCCCCGGCGGTGGGAGCGGCTCGGCCGCGGGGGCCCGCTGGGCCAGGGAAGGCTCGGCCTCTGGCTGCTCGGCCGGGGCGGCCGGGGCCTCGGCCAGACGGGACAGGGCGGGCTCGGCGTCGGCAGGGGCGGCCTGGGGGCCGCCCTCGGGGGGCTGGGCCTCGGCCAGAGGGGGCTGGGCCGGCGGCTCCGCCGGCTGGGCCTCGCCCTGGGGCTGGGCAGGCTGGGGCTGGGCCTGCTGGGGCTGGGCCGGCGGCTCCGCCGGC
>JBOGGR010000164.1:0-12305 GCA_050744025.1 Acidimicrobiales bacterium | reverse complement strand
GGCCGTGGCGGGAGGGGCCGTGGCGGGAGGGGCCGTGGGGGGAGGGGCTGGACCGGGCCCGGAGGGCCCTGCTCTGGGAGCACCTGCTGTCCTGGGTGCCGGGGTTCCTCTCGGCGGTGGAGGACGTGTCGGTGGCGGTCGGCTCCGGCTTCTACCGGGGCTGGGCCGCGCTGGCCGCCGACGCCCTGAGGGCCGAGGCGGCGGCCCTCTGGGGCGGCGGGGAGGAGCCCCGGCCGCTGGCCCTGCCGGCCGGCTCCCGGGCGGGCCCCGCTCCCCCCCGGCTCCCGCTCGCGCTTCGGGCGGCCCCGCCGCCGCTCGACGGGGACGAGGACCTGGACGGCCTCATCGGCGCCCTGCTGGCCCCGGCTCGCAGCGGGCTCGTGCTCACCCGGGCCCGGGTCGGCGCCATAGGGGCGATGGTGGGCACCGGGGCCCGGCAGGGAGAGCGCCGTTTCGCCCTGGAGGCCATGATCAGGGCCGAGCCGGGCGCCACGCTGGAGGCGCTGTGCGCCGAGGCCGGGACCTGGGCCGGGCGGCACCGGTCCTGGGCCCACGAGGCCGGGGAGGTGGCCGGGTGGTGGGCGGGCCGGGCGGAGGGGACCGCAGCCGCCCTCGGCGCGCTGGCCTCGGCCGCCGCCGGCCGCCTACCATCAAAAGTACGTTCAATCGGATAACCAGACCAGGGGGCGGGGCGGGTGGACGAGCCTGAGGGTTGGGAGCCCCGGGCCGGCTGGCGCCGGCTCCTGGTCGAGCCGGCCCGCCCCGACTCGGTCCGCAGGCGCCCCGACGCCCACTGGTTCGCCGTCGGCACCGTCTGCGTCGGCGCGTTCATGGGCCAGCTCGACGCCAGCATCGTCACCCAGGCCTTCCCCACCCTGGAGCACGACTTCCACGCCAGCCTCGGCGGGGTGACCTGGGTGGGCCTGGCCTACCTGCTGACCCTGGTGGCGCTCGTGACCGCGGTGGGCCGCTTCGCCGACATGATCGGGCGCAAGCTGCTCTACACGTACGGGTTCATCGTGTTCATCGTGGGCTCGGGCCTGTGCGGCCTCGCCCCCACCCTGCTCTCGCTGGACGGGTTCCGGGTCCTCCAGGCGGTGGGGGCGGCCATGCTCCAGGCCAACAGCGTGGCCATCATCTACCTGGCCATGCCTCCCGACAAGCTGGGCAGGGGCATCGGCATCCAGGGCGCGGCCCAGGCGCTGGGCCTGGCCCTCGGGCCCACCGTCGGCGGCCTGCTCATCGCCCTCGGGGGGTGGCGGCTCATCTTCCTCGTGAACGTGCCGGTCGGGATCGTCGGCACCACGCTGGGGTGGTTCCTGATCCCTCGCAGCCGCCACCTCCAGGGCCGGGCCGCCTTCGACTGGACGGGCTTCGCCTGCTTCGTGCCGGCCGTGGTCTGCCTGCTGGCGGCCGTCTCCTTCGGCGACCAGGCCGGGTGGGGGTCGCCGCTCATCATCGGCATGCTGGTGGCGTCCGCCGTCCTCGGGACCGCCTTCGTGGCGAGGGAGCGCCGGGCGCGGGCCCCGATGCTGGACCTCTCGCTGTTCCGCCGGGTCCCGTTCTCGGCCGGGGTGGCGAGCGGGCTCCTGTCGTACCTGGTGCTGTTCGGGGTGCTCTTCGTCGTGCCGTTCTTCTTGGAGCGGGGCCTCGGCCTCGGGCCGGGCCGGGCCGGGCTGGAGCTGACCGTGATGCCGGTCGCCCTCGGGATCACCGCTCCCCTCGCCGGGCGCCTGGCCGACCGGGTCGGGGCCCGGCCGCTCACCGTCGGGGGGATGCTGCTCTCGGCGGCCGCCTTCGTGGCGCTGGCGCTGTTCCACGGCGACCTCGGCGCGTTCCTGGTCGAGCTGGCCGTGCTCGGCGCCGGGCTCGGCATGTTCACCCCTCCCAACAACGCCGCCATCATGGGGGCGGCGCCGAGGGAGCAGTCAGGCGTGGCCAGCGGCGTGCTGAACATGACGAGGGGGATGGGGACGGCGATGGGCCTGGCCTTCACCAGCCTGGTGTTCGGGCTGATCGTCGGCGGGGAGCGCAGCCGGGCCTCGCTGGTCACGAGCGGGTTCGTGGCCTCGGCGCTGTTCCTCGCGGTGGTGGCCCTCGGCGCCATGGTCCTGGCCGGGCTGCGGGGGAGGACCGAGCTCAACCTGGACCCGCTGGCGACGGCGGAATAGGCGCCTGGCGACGCGGCCGGGGCCGGGGCCGGCCGGGGGGGCCTGGCCGGGGCCGGCCGGTGGGGTCGGCACCGGGCGGGGCGCCGTGGACGACCGGGCGGGCGCCGGCGCCGGCGGTCGGGTCAGCCTGCCGCGAGGGGGCCGGCGCCGGCGTGGCGGCGCTCGTGGTCGAGGAGCCAGCGCTTGGCGGAGAGCCCGTAGCCGTAGCCGCCCAGCGTGCCGTCGCTGTGGAGCACCCGGTGGCACGGTACGACGGGCGCCACGAGGTTCCTGGCACAGGCCGAGCCTGCGGCCCGGGCCGCCCGGGGGGAGCCGGCCCGGGCGGCCAGGTCCCCGTAGGTGACCGTCGTCCCGGGGGCGACCCGGCGCAGCTCCTCCCAGAGGCGGTGCTGGTGCGGGGTGCCGGGCTGGCGGACCGGGAGGCGGTCCAGGGCGATCAGGTCCCCGTGGAGGTAGGCGGCGAGGGCGGCCGTCACCGCCCCCAGGTCGGCCACGGAGTGGAGGGGCCGGGACCGGTCCGGGGCAGCCAGTCGGGCCTGCAGCTCGCTCGGCGCGGCGACGAAGCCGGCGCCGATCAGGACCCCGTCGTCGACGAGCAGGCAGAGGGGCCCGGCGGGGGTGCTCATGACGCTGCTCTCGATGGGCGGCACGGGTCAGCTCCTTGTGGTGGTGGGTGTGGCGGCGGCGGTCGCGGTGGGGTCGGCACCGGGCCGGGCGGGGGTCGGCACCGGGCGGGGCGCCTGGACGACCGGGCGGGTGCCGGCGCCGGCGGGGCCGGCGGGGCCGGAGGTCCACAGGTGGACCACTGCGTAGGCCCGCCACGGGCGCCAGCGCTCGGCGTGGGCGACCAGGTCGGGGGCGGCAGACGGCAGGCCTGCCGCTGCCGCCGACCGCCGCAGGCCGAGATCGGTGGAAGGGAAGGCGTCGGAGTCGTGCAGGGCCCTCATAGCGATGCAGGCTGCCGTCCACGGCCCGATCCCCGGCAGGGCCAGCAGCCGGGCGGCCGTCTCGTCCCGGTCGGCGCTCCCGTCGAGGGCCAGCTCGCCGGCGGCGACGGCGCCGGCCAGGGCCCGCAGGGCGGCCGCCCGCTGGCGGGGGATGCCGATGGTGGCCAGGTCGGCTCCGGCCACGGCGTCCGGGGTGGGGAACAGGTGGGTGAGCTGTCCCGACGGCTCGGAGAGGGGCGTTCCGAGGCTCGCCGCCAGCCGTCCGCTCAGCGTGCTGGCTCCCGCCACCGTGACCTGCTGGCCGAGGACCACCCGGACTGCCACCTCGAACCCGTCGTACGCGCCCGGCAGGCGCAGCCCGGGGCGGGAGGCCACGAGCGGAGCGAGCGCCGGGTCGGCGGAGAGGGCGCCCGCCACCGCGGCCGGGTCGACGGAGAGGTCGAAGAGGCGCCGGGCCCGCTGCACGAGGAGGGCGAGGCGGCCGGGCTCACCGGCGCCGACCCGCAGGACGAGGCTCCCGCCGCCGGCCGAGGGGGCGGCCTCCAGGATCCCCGGCCCGCCGCCGGTCGCGACGGTCCGCCGGTAGGAGCCGCCGGAGACCTCCTCCACCCCGGGGATGGCCCGGGCGGCCAGGAACCGGAGCAGGGCAGTGGTGTCGTGGGGCGGGCGCACCGGCAGCCGGATGGCGTCCCAGCTCGGGTCCTCCTGGTCCGGCGTCACCTGGCTGTTGTACCGCGGCGGGCGCCGGGAGTCCGGCCAGCTCCGGACATGGCGGCGAGCGACGTCGCAGTCGTCGTCGGCCGTATCACTGGCGATACGCTGATCCGGTGACCGACGTGTCGATTCGAGACCTGCGCAACCATGTCGGCGAGATCGTGGACCGTGCCGCGACCGGAGAGAGCATCACGATCACCCGGGGAGGGAAGCCGGTCGCAGAGCTCCGGGCGATCGGTCGCCGCCCCCTTCCCGCAGAGGTTCTGGTGGCTCGCTGGCGCCGCCTGCCGGTGGCCGACTTCGACCGCCTGCGGACGGACATCGACAGCGCCGCCGACCCGACGCTGTGAGCGAGCAGGCAGGGCGCGGCCTGCTGGACACCAGCACGGTCATCGCACTTGGAGCCATCGAGGATGCCAGGAGCTACGACGCCATGATCGCTGCCACCGCCGTAGCCAATGGTCTCCCCCTCTGCACCTGTAACCCCGCAGACTTCCAGGGCATCGACGGCCTCGCGGTTGTTCCCATCCCCCATCCCGACGGTGTCACGGCGCCGAAGCTCGAGCGGGCCGAGGCGCACCTGGCCGCGACGCGCCGAAGCTACGACGCGATAGCCGAGCGCTACGACCGGGAGATCGGCGACGAGCTGCTCGCCAAGCCGCTGGACCGGGCGCTCCTCGACACCCTGGCCGAGCAGTGCGCTGGTGGGATCGTCGCTGACATCGGCTGCGGCCCCGGTCACATCGCCGCCTACCTGGCAGCCCGGGGCGTGCCAGTGACCGCCGTCGACCTGTCGCCGGTCATGTGCTCGCTCACCGCCAAACGCGGCGTCCCATCGGCCGCCGCGAACATGACGGCGCTTCCACTGGGGTCGGAAAGCCTGGCCGGGGTGATCTGCTGGTACGCGGTCATCCACCTCGATACCGATCAGAGGGCCGCCGCTTACCGGGAGATCAACCGGGTGTTGCGACCAGGCGGCTACGCCCTCCTCGCGTTCCACGTCAGCGACCCGGATACCTCACCCGGCCAGGCCAAGCCGCTGCGGACGTGGTGGGGCCACCAGGTCGAGTTGACCTTTCGCTTCCTCCACCCCGAGCAGGAGACCAGCCTGCTGGCCGAGGCCGGCCTGGACGTCCTGAACCGCACGGACCGCGAACCCGGCGGCACCGAGCACCCCAGTCGTCGCTGCTACCTCCTGGGCCGCCGCCAATCGGGGCTCACGTAACCGGAGCCAGAGCCAGCCTTGTAACCGTGCTGCACGGAGCGCTGACCACGCTCACCCCGATGCCTCGAGCTGGCCTGTCCTCGGGGTCTGCCAACTTTCCGACGCCCCCGACTTGCTGCTGTCCCTCACCGGCGGAGCCGGTCTCAGGGAGGACCGCAGCATCGTTTGACCCCTGCCAGGAGCTACGCCTGACCTCGGAGCCCCCGGTTTGACTATCCCCGATCGGTCGGCGGGCACGCCGGCCGTTCCGAGGTGGACCCGGCCAGACGGTGACGACCCGGTGCCAGCGGACGAAGCGCCGCGCAGCACGAGGTGGGGCGGTCGACCGAGGTCGAGGAACTCCGACATGTGGGCGAAGTAATGTAATGGGCCTCGTCCCGACGCCACATCCCCATCGACGCGATCCGGCCTTCGACCGACGCCGTGCAGAGCGCAGCGTCTCCGCTGGCCCACGACGTCGAGAACCCCCCGCAGCCACCCGGTCGACCTCGGCGTGGGGCGGTGGGCTCATCCAGCCGACGGCACCGCCCAGCTCGCCGACGGCGTTGATGGTCTCACGCACCTGGTCGCTGAGGTCGCTCGACCAGGTGAGGGGCCACTCCAGCTCGGCTCGTGTCGTCATGGGACTCATCCTCGCAGGCGACGTAGTCGTTGCCAGCGGGAGCGCCGGCCGTGTCGCCCCGCGAGGCGCTCCTCGGGGTCGTCGACCCCCCGCAAGCCATGGCCAGTTGCGTTCGGTGAAGTTGAAGGCCAGGACGTCACCGGGCCGGGCCGGGCCGCACACACGGGCTCGTCCTGGGGTATCGCGCACCGAGGCGGGGTCGAGGCCGGCCATCCCTTACCGGAGCGAAGGCACCCTCACCGCAGGTGACCTTCCGGGTGACACCACAGCTCCGTGAGAGGGCAGCCGCAGAGGCCGCCAAGCAGGGTCGACGCGTCTCGGACCTCGCCCGCGAAGCCCTAGAACGCTATCTCGCTTCGTAATCCAGTCATCCAGTCTGCCGGGCACGCCGGAGTGTCCGCAAGCGGATCCGTCAGCGAACCTGGATCTGAACGGTGTGTCCGCCCGAGCGAGCGAGACGACTGTCTCGGGTCAGCAGAGGACAGTCCAAGGCCTCGGCGAGCGCCACGTAGGAGGCGAGGTAGGCGCTGAGGTTGTTGCGGAGACCGAACGCCCGCCGGCGCAGCCCGTCACTGCTCGGCCACCGCTGGATGGCCAGGTCGTCGAAGTCGGTCAAGGCGTCTTCGACCCTGGTTACGCTGAGGTGACCGCCCAGGGTGAGCCCACGGAGAGCCGACACGAACTCGAAGTCCAGCAGGCCCGGAGCGTGTAGTTCCTCGCTAGCCAGGTGAGCACGTAGGTCTGCGCTGCTCTCTACAACGGTGAGGGCGTCAACCACCGCAGCGGCGTCGACGACGATCAAGGACCGGCCCGAGGGGACAGCTGCTCGTCGCGCTCGGCACCGGCGGAATCCAGGATGTCCACCGCCGACCTCGCCCCCCGTTCAGCGCGCCGTGCCGCACGGTCCAGCACCTCTGCGACCGTCGGGCGGGCCACCTCGCGGCTGATCACGTCGAGCAGGTAGGTGTTGAGTGACTGGCCTCGAGCAGCAGCCCGTGCCTTGAGGGTGCGACGTGCCTCGTCGGACACATCCCTGATCTGGAGCAACGAAGCCATACCTCCATCGTACATTAGAATCCATGCGTGGTGTATACATGACGGGTCCTTCCTGTGTGGGTGGCATGACGTGGATGACCAGCAGGACCGGTTCGGGGCCCTGGTCGTGTTGGGCCTCGACGGCGACGACTTCGAGCCGACGACCTCGCTCGTCGTCGCCGACCCAGCGCCAGGCCGGTGCGCCCTGCGAAGTGGTGACGCCGGCCGGGCTGGCGTTCGCCATGACGAAGCGGGCGGACGTTCTGCCGATGCGGTGCCGGCGTGCCGACTGGGTGAACCTGATCGCGTCCTGGTCCAGGTCGCCCGGCGCGGTCGGGGTGGCAGCGTTGGCCAGCGCGTTGACGTGCACGCCGATCACGTGCGCGGGGGCGACCCGGCCCAGTTCCGGGGAGACGATGCTGCCGAAGTGGCCGCCCTGAGCGCGGTACTGCTGGTAGCCCGGGCGGTGCATCAACTCCGTCTACGCCCGCGCCGTCAGGTTGACTCCCCAACCGGGTCTCCCTGGTCGGCCCGGAGAACCCGAGGCCGCGCAGCGACGGGGCGACGACATGGAACGCGTCACCTGGGTCGCCGCCGTGCTGGCGCGGGTCGGTCAGCGGTCCGAGTATCTCAGCTCCAGTGCGAGAGCGCGGTCATGACGTAGTCCTCGAGGCGCTGGAGATCGTCGGGCTGGATGTCGCCGGGGTCGTCGCTGCCGCCAAGCAGCAGGTCGAGGAGGCTCACGAGATCCCAGTAGGACTGGTCGTCGAACACCGCTCCGGTCGCGGCTCGGTAACAGGCGAGGAACTGATCGGCGACGGCTTGGCCGTGATCCACGACGAGGTTCCAGCGCATGTGCCCGAGGTCGAGGGCGGGCGGGCCCCACGACGCCTGGGTCCAGTCCACCACCCCGGTGAGGCGCCGCCGAGACCACAGGGTGTTCTCCGGGTGATAATCGCGATGGATCAGGGTCATCGTGGTTGGTGGCGGCGGCTCGCGAACGGCCGCAGTTGCCTGTTTCCACACGGGTGTGGCCGGCATCCAGCGGGTCGGGGTGGCCTCGGCGCGGTCGTAGTAGAGCCGGTACGCGTCGAGCTTCGCTTTCGCCGTGCCGTTGACATCGTGGATCGGCATCGTCTGCATCCCAGCCCGGTCGGGCCCAGCGTCGAAGCACCAGCCGGTATGTGCGCCCGTCGGTGTCGACGACATCGAGCTCGTGGTTGACGTGCCAGCCGCCCAACCGGAGCCGCCGAGCCCGCGTGATCCGGCTCCCGGGAACGACCGCATCGGTTACCCAGTGCACGGCTCGATCAGGAAGCACTCCGCGATTCTTGCGGAGCGCAGCCAGGGCGTTGCGTCCACATCGCTGGGTCCCGGAGAACTGGATCGGGGCCCATGCCGCCGGGCGGCGCGCGTTCCAGAAGCCGAACCGCTACTGGGGCACGTTCCGGGATCGCTTCGTCGGCACCGAGAACGGACTTCGGAGTGTCCCAGCTGGGGATCTTTGGAGCCCACCAAAGCGTCGCGGCCCTGGCGTCGGTGGCATCCCCACCTACGACCACAGGGAGGAGAAGCGGTGTCCTGACCGGCCACGACCAGATCCGACCGTTCTTCCGCCGCGGCACCGACAAGCGGCCCAACCAGCTGGTGCGCTGGTACCGCAGCGACCGCTACCACTTCGATGACAAAGCCCGTGACCCCAGGCGCACGCTGGATCGCACGCGGCGTCCCGATCACCCGATCCGCTTGCGAAACGCCCCCCCCGCTGGCTTGCCGACGTCCCGCTCGTGCCCCGGGGTTCGCTGCCGAGGCCCACCGCCAGTCGGCCCTGGCCGCCGCCAGCCCCCATGAAGCCGAGGACCAGGCCTTCGTCGACGCCATTTCATGGCTCGGTGGCGAAGGCGACGACGAGGAGTGAGGCGGGGCGAGCTGTGGACGGCGGCCGGAGGCGAGCACTACGCCAGCAAGCCGCGGCCCGTGCTCGTGGTGCAGGATGACCGCTTCGACGCCACCGACTCGATCACCATCTGCCCGCTCACGACGGCACGACGATGCCCCGATCCGAGCTGGACGAGCGCATCGGAGCTGTCTCCGACACCGACATGCTGGCCCTGTCCCGCTCCCTTGTGGTGTTCTTGGCCCTCGCCTGACTCCGAGGCTCGCCGGAGCACGATCGTCAAGTGACACACGTCGACGTGCCGTAGCCGACGACCACGGCCGAGCCGGGTGAGCTCTCGCCCCTGCGGTAGGCGCCGAGGCCTTCGACGGCCGGGTCGTGTCGGGCGGCGTCGGCGACCGGTCAGTTCGGCGGGGAGGACGATCCAGGCGACGCGCAGACCAGACCGGGGGCGAGGGATTGCCGACGGTGCCAACGTAGAACGTAGGCGATCTGGTTCCGTCGTTCGCGGGGTCAACGCGACGCCGTTGGGGATAGCCCGGATCACTGCTCTCGACGTCGCCCAGCCGGAGACTTCGCCATGGGAACCTCATCCTTCCTCGATCTCGGCCAGCCGGTGCTGGGCCTGCCCGCACGCCCGGCGGAAGTCTCTGGGTTCGTCTGCGCCTCCGGACCCACAGCAGCGAGGCGATCGTTCTTCGACCACGTGTCAAGGGCACACGTCCGGCCCCGCCGGATCAGCTGGAAGCTGACCGAACGACTCCGGCCCCGGGTCACGTGGACGGATGGGACCGGGAGGACCTCCACCGCCCCCGGGCTCAGCTCTCCGGGCGGTGTGGCACCACGCAATAGGCTCCGTCGGAGAATCCGGCAGCCCGCACTCCAAGAGCCCGGTTCAATCGGGCGCGGTGGTTCTCCCAGGCCACAGTGGCGGCCACCTCGGCCAGCTGGGCCGGCCTCAGGTGCTCGAGCAGGGCGTCTCGCAGCTGGTCGGTCACCTCCGCCGGGGTGCGGCACATGGCCACCGTCAGGTCCAGGACCAGCTTCTCCAGGGGAGTGAAGAGCGGCGAATCCTGGTAGCCGGGCAGGGCGGTCAGCTCGGCTTCGCTGATCCCCATCGCTCTGCTCACGGCAGAGCTGACGTCCATTCAGAAGGGGCACCCGATGAGGGCCGTCGCCTTGACGTCGGCCAGGATCTTGAGCCGGTCGGGGGCCCGGGAGCTCACGAGGAGCGCCGTCTCGTAGCCGACCATCGCACCGAGCAGGGCTGGCCGGCGGGCCATGTAGCGCAGGAGATCGGTCCGGTTGCGCTTGGCCCGGGACATCACCCGGAGCTGGGTCAGAGCGTTGCGCCCGATGGAGAGGATGCCGGGTCCGCTCGGAGGCCCGGGGTGGTGGCTGGGGGTGGCTTGCATGCGCACAGTCTTGGCCCCACCCAGCAGCTACTCAAGGCGGCGACTGTTGGCATCCGGCGACGCACTCGGCCGAGGGAGGTGTCGCCGGATGTGGGCACATGGCCTGCAGGCGCCGACTGCCATTTCGCCAAAGGGCGCGACCGCGAGATCTGCGGGATCAGTCCTGTGAGGACCGGGTCCCTGACCGGGCGCCCTGCCCGGGGCCGGTGGCTCGCCCGGGGCCCGACACCTGGGGCGGGGCGTCCACTGGCGCCGGGCCGGTGAGGCAGGTCTCCACCAGGGCGGCGGTGGTGGCGCCGAGCGGGCGGACGACGACGCCGGGCTGGCGAGGGTCGTGGTCACGGCGAACGTCGGTGCTCGTGAAGTTCGGCGAGAGGCTGAGGAGCACCACGCCGAGGGCCATGATGGCGAACGTGATGAGCTCGAGGAAGATGTCCCATCCGGCGGCCCGGAGGTGGTCGCCGAAGATCCCCATGCCGATGGCCACGCTGACGAGCGGGTCCACGATCGTGAGCGCAGGCTGGGACGAGGTGAGGGGCCCGGCTTGGAACGCGTTCTGGGCCAGGAAGACGGCGGCGACGCCCGTCACCATCAGCGCGTACGGGGGCCAGCCGGCCAGGGCCTTCCAGAGGCCGTGGGCGACGATGGACGTGGTGAAGATCTTGGTCATGGCCGCCGTGAGGGCGAAGGCGGCACCGGCGGCCACGCCGAACACGGCGGCGCGGTAGGTGCCCGATCCCCGCCGGGCGAGCGTCAGGGCGCCGGCGATGATCGCCACCACTCCGAGCCCGGCGCCGGCCAGGGCGAGGGGCGACGGGGTGAGGTTGCCACCCGTCGGGGCGGCCACGCCGAGGAAGCCCCCCAGGCCGACGACGATGGCGACCGCTCCCAGCCACTCGAGGCGCCCGATGCGGGCGTGGAACCATAACGCGAGGATGCCGAGGACGAAGAGCAGCTCTGTGACGAGCAGCGGCTGCACCGCCGAGAGGGTCCCCTTGGACAGGGCGGCGGCCTGGAGCACGAACGAGCCGATCATGGCCACGATGCCGCCGAACCACGCCGGCCGGCGCAGCAGGTAGGCCACCAGGCGGAGGCGCAGGGAGTCCTCGTCCGGGGCGCTCCGGGCCGCGGAGCGCTGGAGCACCGACGACAGGGCATTGCACAGGGCGGCGCCCACTGCCAACACGACGACCAGCACGACCTATCCCGGTCCCCTTCTCGCTCTGCTGGCACCCTATGCGCTAAGGATGGGAGACCGGCTGGGATCACGGCGAGGGAGAGACACGATGACAGGAGTGGACAGCAGGGTCCGGGCGGCGCGGCTCCACCGCCAGGGCGAGCCCCTGCAGGTCGAGCAGGTGAGCCTGCCGAGCCCGGCGGAGGGGGAGGTGGTGGTGGACCTCTCGTTCGGCGGCGTCAACCCGGTCGATCGCTACGTGGCGGCGGGCCGGGTCGCGCCCGACGGCCCGCTCCCCAGGACCCTCGGGTCGGAGGCGGCCGGGCACCGGGACGGTCGCCCGGTCCTGGTCTGCGGCCACGGGCTGGGCCGGTCCCGGGACGGCGTGTGGGCGGAGCGGGCCGTGGTTCCCGAGGCGTCGGTGGTCGACGTCCCCGACGGGGTGGACCTGGCCCAGGCGGCGGCCATGGGCGTCGTCGGGGTCACGGCGTGGCGCACGACGGTGGACCTGGCCCAGGTCGGCCCGGACGACCGCGTCCTGGTCCTCGGGGCGTCCGGCGGGGTGGGAGGGGTCATCCTGTCGCTGGCCCGCTCCCTCGGGGCGACAGTCTGGGGGCAGACCGGGAGCCCGGCCAAGGCGGGGTGGGTGGCCGACCACGGCGCCCACGAGGTGGTGGTGGCGGACGCCGGCCAGCTGCTCGACCAGGTGCGCGCTCTCTCCCCCACGGTCGTCCTCGACCCCTTGGGAGGCGGCTTCACCGGAGCTGGCCTGGAGGCCCTGGAGCCGTTCGGGCGGCTGGTGTCGTTCGGGACGTCGGCGGGGGCGGAGGCGTCGCTCAACATGCAGACGCTCTACCGCAAGAGCATCACCGTGTTCGGCTTCGGGGGGCTGATCGAGCCTCCCGACCGCCTGCGGGCCGGCCTGGTGGCGAGCCTCGGGGCCCTGGCCGACGGCCGGCTCCGGGTGCCCGTGCAGGACGTGGTGCCCCTCCAGGAGGTGGAGGACGCGTTCCGCCGGCTGGAGGCACGGACCGTGACCGGCAAGCTGGTGCTCGACCTGCGCTCGTAGCGGGGCCGGCGGCGCGGGGGCGGCCGGCGGGGG
>JBOGGR010000163.1:0-6892 GCA_050744025.1 Acidimicrobiales bacterium | reverse complement strand
GCTCCCTACCCGACGGAGTCGGGGAGGGAGCCGACGATCGCGCCGTCGGCGGCGCCGGCCCGATGCGTCGCCACCGGCTGGGGGTGGGGGTGGCGGCGCCCGTGGGTGGGCACAGGGACCGGGGCGTCACCCGCTGCTGTTTCGCCGAGAGCGAGGGCAGAAGAGGCAGGGACGGCAGCGCCGACCGCGCCAGCAGCGGCAGCGGCATCGGCCGGCGCCTCGGCGTCGTCCAGGCTGGTGAGGCGGGTCCGCAGCGGGACCTCCTTCAGGAACCACACGACGACGAAGGCGATGACGAGGGCCGGCACCGCGAACAGGAACAGGTCGTGGATGGCCCCGTTGAACGACAGCAGCACGGCGTGGCGGATGGGCGGCGGCAGGGCGTTGATGGCCTTCGGCCCGCTCGTGAGGGCCGAGGAGTGGATGTGGGAGGCGGCGCCGGCGGGCAGGTTGTGGGACAGCCCCGCGACGAGGCGGTTGGTGAAGATGGCGCCGAATATGGCCACTCCGAAGGCGCCGCCCATCGAGCGGAAGAACGACATGGCCGCCGTGCCCACGCCGAGGTCCCGGTAGGAGACGGTGTTGTGCACGACGGTGATCATCGTCGGCATCACCATGCCGAGCCCGAGGCCCAGCACGATCATGTAGGACGACATGACCAGGCTCGTGGAGTGGATGGTCATGAGCGACAGGAGCCACATGCCGATGGCGGCCAGGCCGGCGCCCACCACCGGGAACACCTTGTACCGCCCGAAGCGGCTGACCAGCTGGCCGGACCCGATCGAGGAGGCGAGGACGCCGCCCATCATGGGGACGAGGAGCAGGCCGGAGACGGTGGCCGACACGCCGTGGACCACCTGCAGGTACTCCGGCAGGTACACCAGGGCGCCGAGCATGCCCATGCCGACGAGGAACATGGTCGCGCTCGAGAGGTCGAAGTTCGGCATCCGGAACAGCCTGGGCGGCAGGATCGGCTCGGCTGCATGGCGCTCCTGGCGGATCCCGGCCACCAGCAGGGCCAGGCCGCCCAGGCCGAGGATCAAGGTGGTGGCCGAGGTCCAGGGGTACCTGTTGCCGCCCCAGGTGACGGCGAGCAGGACCCCCGTGATCCCGCCGCCGAGCAGGGCCGCGCCCCAGTAGTCGACCGAGCGCTTCACCCGGGCGATCGCGGGCAGGTTCAGGGCGAGGACGGCGACGGCGAGGGCCACGATGCCGATGGGCACGTTGATGTAGAAGACCCACCGCCAGCTGGCGTTGTCGACGATGAAGCCGCCGAGGAGGGGCCCGACAACCGTGGACACGGCGAAGACGGACCCGATGAACCCCTGGTAGCGGCCCCGCTCCCGCGGGGAGACGATGTCGCCGATGATGACCTGGGCCATGGCCATGAGGCCGCCGCCCCCGATTCCCTGGAGGGCACGGAACAGCACCAGCTGGCCCATGGTCTGGCTCAGCCCGGACAGGACCGACCCCACGAGGAACACGACGATGGCGAGGATGAAGAGGGGCTTGCGCCCCACCAGGTCGCTCACCTTGCCGAAGAGGGGGGTGCAGACCGTGGAGGTGATCAGGTAGGCGGTGACGACGAGCGACAGCTGCTTGACGCCGCCCAGGTGGCCGACGATCGTCGGGAGGGCGGTGGCGACGATCGTCTGGTCGAGGGCGGCCAGCAGCATGCCGAGCATGAGGCCGCCGAAGATGATGAGGACACGCCGGTGGCTGAGCTGCCCGGCCGGCGGCGGGGGAGGGGGGGCGGTCGTGGAGAGGGTGGCGCTCATCGTCCCGCCCCCACTGCTCGCGAGGCGCCGGCTACTGGCGCCCCCGCCCGCACGGCTCGCGAGGCGCCGGCGACTGGCGCCCCCGCTCGCACGGCCCGCGAGGCGCCGGCTGCAGAGGCCGAACGGCCCTCTTCCGCCACGGCCGGGCTCCCCACCTGCGCCCCGTGCCCGCGCTCCGAGCCCCCCCGCGGCTCCAGCCGGGTGGCCAGCGCCTCGAGCACGTCCAGCCAGGCCCGCACGTGGGAGTCGTCCAGGGCGGCCAGGGCCTCCCTCACGGCGAGGCGGCGGGCCTTGCGCAGGCGGCCCACCAGGGCGGCGGCCCTGGGGCTCGGGACGAGGTGCACCACCCGCCGGTCGGCGACGTCCTGGCTGCGCTCGGCGAGGCCCTGGCGCACCAGGCGGTCGGCGAGGGCGGTGGCCGTGCCCTCGCTCACGTCCAGGCGGTGGGCCAGCTCCGACATCGTGAGCCCGTCGGGCTCCAGGTGGTGGAGGGCCTCCAGCTGGTGCAGGGTGACCGATCCGAGCTCGTCGTGCAGCTCGGGCGGCACGACGTGGCGCAGGCGCCGGGACACCAGCGGCTGGAGGGCGAAGAACCGCTCGATCAGCGCGGCCCGGTCGGCCGCCCCGGCGCGCCGGCCCTCGGCGGAAGAAGCTGCGGTGGATGACATGGTGACGGAGGCACTCCTCGATCTCGCTCGCCCCGACGTGTGGAGGTGTCGGTTAGCGTATCAAACACCTTGAGTATAGAAATATTCCTGGCTCCGCCGCGCCGGGCCCGTCACGATGGAACGGCCCCGTGGCCGCAAGCGGCCACGGGGCCCTGTGAACCCGCCCAGGACCTGGGCAGGCAGGCTCAGATGGGGCGGACCCCGCTCGCCTGCTTGCCCTTCTGGCCCTGGGTGACGGCGAACTCCACCCGCTGGCCCTCGGCCAGGTCGCGGAAGCCCTCCACCTGGATCTCCGACTGGTGGACGAACAGGTCGTCGCCCTGCTCGTCAGGGGAGATGAAGCCGAACCCCTTCGTGGCGTTGAACCACTTGACAGTACCGGTTGCCATTGTCTGCAATGCTCCTCTAGCTCCACGCACGAAATCTGACTGCGGGAGTCCGAGTGGAAACCTGCATGACGAACACGGCCTGCGTGGCTGTCCTGCCGGCGCGCTGGGCGCAACGCTACCATCGGGGCCGCGCGCTTCCGGCCGGCAGTGCGCGGCGGCCCGGCTCGCGCCTCCCCGATCGCACGCCGGCCTGGCCCCGTGAGAGGGTGAGCCTGTGACAGTGGCCTTCGTGCTCCCGGGAGGGGCTTCGCTCGGCGCCTGCCAGGTGGGGATGCTGGAGGCCCTGCACGAGGCCGGCGTGGCCGCGGACATCCTGATAGGGAGCTCGGCCGGGGCCATCAACGCCGCCTACCTGGGGCTGCACCCCGGCGCGGAGGGCCTGGCCGGGATGGCGCGCCTCTGGACGTCGTTCCGGCGCAGGGACCTGATCCGCATCCGCCCGGCCCAGGTCACCCTGGGGCTGCTGGGCCGGCGCCAGGCCATCTTCGACCGCTCTGGCATGGAGCGGATGCTGGCCCGGGAGCTCGGCGCCGCCCGGCTGGAGGACATGGACGTGCCCGTGATCGTCGTGGCTGCCGACGTCATCAGCGGCGAGGCGGTGACGCTGCGGGCCGGGCCGGCCCTCGGGGCGGTGCTCGCCAGCTCGGCCATGCCCGGCATCTTCGCTCCCGTCCCGTGGCGCGGCCGGTGGCTCGTGGACGGCAGCGTGGCGGCCGACGCGCCGGTGGCCCAGGCCCAGGACCTCGGGGCGGATGTCGTCTACGTCCTCAGCACCACGGTCCGCCCGCCCCGGCCCCCGAGGGGCGCTCTGGACCTGGCGGTGCACGCCTTCACCCTGGTCACCGGCACCGCCACCGCCGCCCAGCTGGAGAGGGCTCGGGAGCGCGGGACGGTCCACGTGCTGCCCCCGCCGGTCGTGGACGACCCCGGCGTCTTCGACTTCAGCCGGGCCCCAGCCCTCATCGCCGAATCCCGGCGCAACACCATGGCCTGGCTCGACCGGGCGCCCGGCACCCACGTCGCCTGAGCGCCGCGACGCCTCCCTAGCGCTCCACCTCCTCCCGGGCGCGTTCCACGAGCCGCTTGGCCCACCGGGTAGCGTCGCCCGCAGTTCGCGCCACGACGAGGTTCACGCCGTAGTGAGCTTCGTCTTTCACGCCGAGCAGCCGGATCAGGGACATGCCGAGCTTCTGGCCGTCCGGTGTGGCCCCTTCGAGCAGCTCCGCGGCCTCACGGTGATCCTCGCCTCGGTGACGGTAGCCGAGACGGGAGCAGCAGATGGCGTCCGAGGCAGCGATGCCCGCAAGCACGGCCAGTCCGGCAGCGACGTTCCCGAACTCTCGCCGGCTTGGTTCACCGAGCACCAGCTCGGCCGCCTCCAGGTACGCCTCGGCTGTTCGCATGCGAGCCCTTGCCTCAACCGCCCCGCACCGAGCACGGCGCGCACCCCCGACCACGGGATCACCGCACCCTCGGCGGCAGCGGGATGAGCTGACCGGCGAGCGCGACGGCATCGTCTTCTATCTCCCGGAACAGCTCCGGGTCGGTCCGAGAGCGGCCCATCCATTGCCAGATGGAGATGTCTACCAGCTGGAGCGGGTTCCCGGTCCAGCGCTGGACCTTCGCATGGAGCTCGTCCACCTGAGCGTGCCATGTCTCGGCCTGGGCAGCGGTTGGAATGGCGTTCCGCCACCGCCAGGTCGCCGCCCGGTCGCCGAGCAGGTCGATCGGCTTGGCCCGCTGGCGCGGGGGAGGTTCTTCTCCTGGGAGAGGCGGGTGTACCAGGAGGACGTCGATGTCGCTGTCCGGTCCGCCATCGCCGCGTGCCGCTGACCCGAACGCGCCGGCGTACACGGGTCCTACGTCCCAGGCGGCGAGGGTCTCTCGGAGTCGTCGCCACAGCTCGAGTCGCAGGCCGCTGAGGAGCTCCGCGATCGGCGCCGCGACATGATCCCGGTTCAGTTCGTGCACCTGGTTGCGTCCCATCTGGGTCGCTCGCACGATGCCTTGCTGCACCAAGCGCGCCACGCTTCGACGAATCCCTATCTCCGAGCCACGAGCGGCCTCAGCAGCGATTTGGCCGACGGTCAGGGGACGGCCGGACTGTGCGAGCACGGCGAGGATCGGTCCGTCCAGGGTCGGGGTCAGAGACCGGGTGGGGTCGGCCAGGTCCATGCTCCGATAGTACACTATCCGAACCTATAGTACAAAGACCTATGTTATAAGATAGGCCGGTGCCCGGAGCGGGACTCGAACCCGCACGCCCTCTCGGACAATGGCTTTTGAGGCCATCATGTCTACCGATTCCATCATCCGGGCCCATCTCGCGCAGCGATACGCAGCCGCGGCTGCGCTCGACCGTCACGCTACCAACCCGACCGCCGGCGGGGCGGCGACCGAGACGTCCTCCGCAGGGGTCACGACCTGGGAAGCTGGGAGGGTGGCCCAGTCGGTGACGCCCCGGTGACGCCCCGGTCTCCCCGCCTCCGGCCCGTCGAGGTCGCCGAAGCGGCCATCCTCGTCGACGTCACCCTCGCCCTGGAGCTGGCGGGGTGGCTGCTGCCGTTCGGCGGGGTGCTCCAGGCTCTGGCCATCGTGCCGCTGGCCGCCCTTGGCTGGCGGCACCGGCCCAGGGCCGTGCTCCTCGGCACGGCCGCCGGGGCCTTCCTGGCATTCCTGGTCGGAGGGGCCGGTCTGGGCCTCACGATCGCCGGCTCGGGGGTCATCGGCCTCATCGTCGGGGGCGGCCTGCGGCGGGGGTGGGGCGGGGGGCGGGTCACCGCTTTGTCGCTGGTGGCGGCGGGCGTCCCCGGGGCGGGGCTCACGGTTGCCGGCCTCGCCGTGCTGACCGCGCTCCGGCACCTGGCCCTGGCCCAGGTGCGCCTGACGTGGCGGGGCGTGGCCCGCATCGCGGCCCATTTCGGGCTCCATCAGGTGGTCGGATGGGGGAACGCCGTCGTGAGCTGGTCGATCACCCACTGGTGGGCGACGGTGCCGGCCGGGGAGCTGGTGCTCCTGGCCTGGGTCACGGGCTGCGCGGTGGTCTTCGCCGGGCCCGTCCTGGAGCGACTGGCCCGGGCCACCTCGGCGGCGGGAGAGGCCGGAGTCGCATGGCCAGCGGCCGGGCCCGCGCGAGGGGCGGGGGCGGCCGGCGTGGTGGAGGGAACTGCCGGCCCGGCTTCCCCGGCGCCGGTGCCGGCCCGCCTCGACGGCGTGGGATACCGCTATCCGGGAACGGACGGGGACGCCCTGATCGGCGTCACGATGGTCGTGCCGGCGGGCCGGTTCGTGGCCGTGGTGGGGCCCAACGGGTCCGGCAAGTCCACCCTGGCCCGCCTCCTGGCCGGCCGCCTCTCCCCCACGAGCGGGCGGATCGAGCGCGACGGGCCGGCCGGCCTGGGGCGGCCGGGCGGGACGGCGCTGGTCGCCCAGCGGCCCGAGAGCCAGGTGATCGGCGTCCGGGTGGTGGACGACGTCATGTGGGGCCTGCCGCCGGACGGCGAGGTCGACGTGGCGGCCCATCTCGACAGGGTGGGGCTGGCGGGGATGGAGGACAGGGAGACCGCCACCTTGTCCGGGGGCCAGCTCCAGCGGCTCGCCGTCGCCGCGGCCCTGGCCCGCCGGCCGCGCCTCCTCGTGGCCGACGAGGCCACGGCCATGCTCGACCCGGAAGGCCGGCGCCAGCTCACCGCCCTCCTCGCCCGCCTGGCCCACGAGGACGGCGTCACCACCGTCCTCGTGACCCACCACCGGGACGAGGCGGCCCGGGCGGACCTGGTGGTCGAGCTGGACAGGGGCCGGGCGACGGTCACGGCCGGTCCGTCGTGGGCAGGGCTCCCCGGCCACCCAGGCCCCCCGTCGTCGGCGGGGCTCCCCGGCCACCCAGGCCCCCCGTCGTGGGGAGGGCTCCCCGGCCACCCGGCCCCTCCCGCCGCCCCGCGGGACCGGTGGGCTGGCCGCGCATCTGGGGCAGCCGCCGGGAGGTCGAACGGGCGGCCGCCGGGAAGGGCCCGCCTCGAGCGCCGTCGCTTCGGGGAAGCGCCGGCCCGGCCCGAAG
>JBOGGR010000162.1:0-4541 GCA_050744025.1 Acidimicrobiales bacterium | reverse complement strand
CAGCATGCCCAGGCGCACAGGATTGGCGAGCACCCGGAGCAAGGCGGTCCGACGTTCGGCCTCGGTTGGCCGGTCAACGGTACTGTCCCTGTCCGCTCTCCGGCCAGCTACCTCGTGTCTCAAGGTTGCCTCACCCTCTCTTTGATCTATGGAGCGACATCTGCATCCTACACCGCGCAATCTGAGATGCGCAAGTGGGCTTGCACATTGCTGGGTGGGTGTCATCGGGGCGACGGCCGGGAGAGAGCCCCCTCGAGGACCAGGAGGCCCACCACCGCGCGGTGCAGGCGGAGCTGGCCCGGCTGGCCCGCGGGAGCGGCGAGGGGGCCGGCGTGTCCACGGCCACCCTGGGCGGCTAGAAATCCCCCATCGAGGGGAGCGAGGGGCCCGCCGTCCCCGAGCCGCCCCCAAGCAGGAGCACGGCAAAGGAGGAGTCCATGACCATCGCCCGAGCCGGGCTCGACCACGTCGAGGTCAACGACCTCCGTGGGCTGGGCCGGGTCGACATCGACGACGTGCTCGACTACGTGCACGTCGGGACGGCCAACCTGCCCAGCTACCTCGATCTCTACGATCGCTACCTGCGCCAGCGCTGGAACGTCAACGAGCTCGACTTCTCGAAGGACCGCGTCGACTGGACCGAGAGATGACGGACGAGTCGCGCGGCTCGTTCCTGTCCATCGCATCGGGCTTCCACCACGGGGAGCGCCAGGTCGAGGCCGAGCTGGCCCCGCTCCTCTTCGGGGCGCCCGAGGACTACAAGGTCTTCCTGGCGAGCCAGGTCGAGGACGAGGCCCGCCACACCGTCTTCTTCGACCGGTTCTACCGGGACGTGGTCGGCCTCGAGGGCGACGGCATCATGGACATCCTGGACGGCTCCTGGCAGTACATCCAGGGAGGTGTTCGTCGGCCCGTTCGGCCTCCTCGCCTACCTGACCGACGACCTGCGCCGCAGCCCGTACGACAAGCACCTGCAGATGCAGTACGCCACGACGTACATGATCTGGATAGAGGGCGTCCTGGCCCTGTCCGTCATGAAGATCACCCTCAGCTACGCCCGGGACTTCAAGGTGCTGCCCAGCTACTACACCGGCTTCACCGCCACCTGCCGGGACGAGGCCCGCCACGTCCAGGCCGGCATGCGCTTCGTCCGCCAGCTCCTCGACGAGGACCCTGCGTACGTGAAGGACCTGCACGAGACGCTGCGCACCCTGCTCACCATGGGCGCCGCCCGGTCCAGCCTGATCGACTACGTGCCCCTCGGCTGGTCCGAGGAGCGGGCCGAGGCCCTGTTCTTGGACCAGCTGGGCAAGAAGCTGGCCATGGTCGGGGTCTCGTTGCCGCCCGACCTCGTGGAGATGGTGAAGATGGTGAAGCCAACCGCGGCCGGCGGCTGAGCCATGGCCGCCGGACGGGGACACGCTCGTCCTCGACTTCGAGGCCGGGAACGTCCGAGAGGCAGTGGTGACGGGGCGGGCGGCGGCGGAGGGAGACGCCACGTTCCTCCTGGCGGGCACCTATGCCGACTGGCTGGCCATGCTGGACGGCTACGACGTGGGCAAGACCCTCATGTACCGCCGGCTCATGCTGGAGAAGGGCGAGACCCTTCAGTTCTTCATGGCCGCCTTCTTCTGGACCGAGTTGCTGGCTGCCATCCAGAGCATCCCCACCGAGGCGCCCCAGCCGGCCTGATCGCCCCGGCGCCCGCACGGCGCTGCCCTTGGACGAGACATCGATCGAGCCGATCCGCCCGTCGGAACCGGCGGGCCGATGCCGGACATAGTACGGATGTGGCTGGTCTCTGGAGCGCCCTGCCCGACGGAGAGCTCTGGCGACGGGCCACGGAGCACAACGGGGCCGCCTTCGGTGAGCTGGTCGAGCGGCACGCCGATGCGGTCTACAACCACTGCTTCCGGCGTACCGGCTCCTGGTCCATGGCCGAGGACCTGACCAGCGTGGTGTTCCTGGAGGCCTGGCGACGTCGGGACGAGGTTCGACTCCACGGTGAGTCGATCCTGCCCTGGCTCCTTGCCGTGGCCAACAACGCAACTCGCAACGCAGAGCGCTCGTTGCACCGCCACCGGCGGCTCCTGGCCAAGCTGCCCCCACCTGTCCCGGGAGAGGACTGCGCCGCGGAGGCGGCGGCCCGGGTCGACGACGGGTGGGCCATGGCGAGGATCCTTGCCGACTACCGACGCCTTCGACCGGCCGAGCAGGAGGTGCTGGCCCTGTGCGACTGGGCTGGGCTCAGCTACGCCGAGGCGGCCGCCGTCTTGGAAGTGCCCCTCGGGACGCTGCGCTCCCGGCTGTCCCGGGCTCGTGACCACCTCCGCCGCCTGGTCGACGGAGAGGATCCCACCAAGGCCCGGGAACCCCGGCGCTCCCGGTGCGTCCCACCTGCTGTGGAAGGAGAACGATGAGCAACACCGACCAGCTTCCTCCGCCTCGAGCTATGGACCGAGATCGCCTCCGGGCAGCCCGTTGCCAGCTCGAGGGGATCGTCTCCGCTCCTGTCGCCCACCGACCGTGGTGGCGCTCTGGGATCGCCGTCGCCATCGGAGTCGCCGCCGTCATGGTCGGAGGGGCGGCCAGCTGGTACGTGGCCTCACGTCCGGTCACCGACAAGAGCCTGGCCTACTGCTACACCGCGCCCAGCCTGGGTGCCGGGAGGGGAGCCGTGGCCTCGGTCCGGCCCGGGAAGACCAACAGCCAGGTCGACAACCCCATCAGCGCCTGTGCGGCCTTGTGGCACGAGGGCTTCTACGTCCCCGGCGTGGACCACCTGGTGCACCTCGACCATCCGACCCCGACCCATCCCGTCCCGCCCCTTGTCGTCTGCACCCTCCCGGGTGGGGCGGCCGGCGTCTTCCCCGGGGGACCGGGGACATGTGCCCGCCTGGGGCTGCCCAAGCCCAAGCCGCCGGCCGAGTAGCGGGCTCTGCCTGCAGGACCCGATGGCTCCTGCCCTCTCGTGCCCCTCTCCTGCGCCGAGGGGGGGCTTTGCCGCCGCGCCCGCATGCCCGCCCGCACGGCCGGGTCTGAGAGACTGGTCCGGACCCGGCGCCAGTGGCCCCGGGATGCCGTGGGTCACCGACGAGACGACGAGGAGGTCCACCCACCGTGGCTGCGCTCGAGCCGTCATGGGGCGACGAGGGGGCAGAGGCGGCGCTGACCCTGGACGAGGCCCGGTTCCGCCAGGTCCTCGGCCACTTCGCCACCGGCGTGACGATCGTGACCACGGCCGACGGCGACGGCCCGTGGGGCTTCACCTGCCAGGCCTTCACGGCCCTGTCCCTGTCCCCCTCCCTCGTCCTGTTCGCGCCCGCCCGGTCATCGGTCACGTGGACCCGGATCAGGGGCACGGAGGTGTTCTGCGTCAACGTGCTGGCTGAGTCCCAAGAAGCCGTGGCGCGGGTCTTCGCCACAAAGGCGGAGCACAAGTTCCAGGGTGTGGGCTGGACGCCCGGGTCGACGGGATCGCCCGTCCTGTCCGGCGTCCTGGCCTGGGTGGAGTGCCGCCTCGTAGCCGTGCACGACGGCGGGGACCACCTGCTCGCGGTCGGCAGGGTCGTGGACCTCGGGGTGGGGAGCGGACGGCCGCTCGTGTTCTACCGGGGCGGCTTCGGCCGCTTCGAGGCGTAGGGACCAGCCGTGCGGAGGTGGTGGGGCCGCCTGGCCCGCCTGGCCGTCGTCGCCGCCGTGGCCGCGGTGCTGGCCAAGGTGGCGGTGGACAACGCCGGGGCGCTGGCCAACGTACGCTTCCACCTCCACCCCGGGTGGCTGGTGGCGGCCGTGCCCTGCAGCGTGGCTAGCGGGCTGCTCCTGGCCCTCGGGTGGCGCTGGCTCCTGATCGCGTGGGACGCAGGGATCGGCCCGGGAGCGGCAATCCGCATCTGGTGGCGCTCCCAGGCAAGCAGGTACCTCCCGACGGGGCTGTTCGCGGTGGCCTCGCGGGAGGTCCTGTCGGCCCGGGCCGGAGTGCCCCCGTCCCTCGGGGCGTCGAGCAACGTGGTGGAGCTGGGGATCCTGGTCGCCTGGGGGGCGGTGGTGGCCGGCGCCCTCCTGCCGTCCCGGGTGCTGCCTTTGCCGTTCAGGGTCCTGGTGGTCGTGGCCGGCGTCGCCGCCGTGGCCAGCCTGCCATGGGTGCTGCGCCTCTGGTCCCGCCTCCTGCCGCGCCGGCTGCTGACCAGGTTCCCGGCTCTTACCGTCACCGGCCTCGCCCCGGGCGCCCTCTACCGGTCGGCCGGCCTGTACGCCGCCAGCATCGCCGCGAAGAGCGGCGCCTTCACCCTGGTGGCGGCTGGGATGCTGGCTGTCCACCCCGGGGACGCTGCCCTGCTCATGGGGACGGTGCAGGGCGCGTCCGTGGTGGGGATCCTCGGGGTGACCCCGGCCGGCATCGGCGTCCGGGAGGGGCTGATGGGACTCATGCTGGGGCCGAGGTTCGGCCTCGGGGACGCGCTGGCCCTGGCGGTTGCCTGGCGGGCATGGGAGCTGGCCTTCGAGCTGGTGTGGCTCCTCGTCGGGGCCGGGGTGGGTGT
>JBOGGR010000161.1:0-7142 GCA_050744025.1 Acidimicrobiales bacterium | reverse complement strand
TCAGCGGAGGCGGCAGCGCCACCGCGGTCGTCACCGTCAACACCTCCGCTGCCCCTGGTGACCAGTACGCGATGGTCGTGTACGGGGTGGCCAACCCCACGTCGGCGGCCAGCGGGAACCTCAGCCTGTCCACCTCGTCCGACCCGACCCCGGTGGCGCTCTCCGACGACACCGCCGCGGCTCAGCCGGTCGGCTCTCCGAGCGTCTCGCTCAGCGACTACGTCTCCGGGTCGACAGGCGTCACCTACGCGGTGGGCTTCACCACCAGCGGGCTGGACAGCGGCTTCAGCTTCGGCACCGACGCCTCCACCATCATCCTGGCCGCCCCGGCCGGCACGGTCTTCCCCAGCGCCGGGAACGCCTACCAAGTGACGGACAACACGACCGGCACCAACGCCACTGCCTCAGGGGTCACCCTCTCGAGCTCGGGGGCGACTGCCACCGTCACCGTGCCGGTCGACGTCTCCCCCGGGGGAGGCGTGGCCGTCACCATCACCGGGGTTACCAACCCGGCGGCCACAGGCACCCAGGACCTCGCCATCTCCACCACCTCGGACACCCAGGCCAATGCCCAGTACACCCTAGGCGCCGGTGGCCCGATCAGCGGCTCGGTCACCTATCAGGGCAGCCCCGTGGTCGGGGCGCCGGTCCAGGCCTGCCCGAGCAGCGGCCCGTGCGCCACCGGCACCACCGACGGCTCCGGCCAGTACAGCCTGCTCGTCATCGACGGGACCTACGAGATGACGGCGTTCCCCTCCACGAGTGTCGACGCGAGCCAGGGGACGGCCGGGCCGGTGGTGGTCAGCTCGTCGGCCGGGGTGAGCGGCGTGGCCGTCGCCCTCTCGGCGCCGCCGTCCATCCCTGCGGGGGTGACCCTCACCAGCCCCAGCTTCGGCACCATCACTTCCTCGACGGCCACCCCTGTAATCAACTGGCACCAGCCGACCGAGGTCAGCCTCGACCCGAGCCTGTTCGGCCCGACTGGCACCCACGTGGTCCTCCACGGGTTCCAGGTGAGCGGCACCAGCTCCGTCACGGGACTCCGGGAGACCGAGTTCCTCCCGGTCGGCGGCGGCTCGCCGAGCGTGGCCTCGGGCGGCGTCTTCGGCCCCTACGGAGGGTGCGCCAACTCCCCCGGCCTGGTCCTGGCCGGCCCGGTCACCACCGAGGCCCTGTACCCGTTCCACGGCCCCGCCATCATCACCCCCGAGGCCACCGTCTACCCGCCCGGCACCCCCCCCGAGATCGAGGTGGCAGCGCCCTGCTCGCTGTTCTTCCCCACGGAGAACACGGGCGACACCGGGACCGTCTACTTCACGAACTTCGCCGCCCAGGGCGGGATCACGGTAGGCAAGGGGTCGATCGTGGGCGGCGACTACAAGGACTTCAGCATCACCACCGCCGTCACCCCGCCGGGCACGGCCGACTGCGGCAACACCCTGGTGGACATGCCCCAGGACCAGACCCCGAGCAGCGATGCCACGCCACCGGGGAGCCAGTGCGGCATCGGGGTCCACTGGGTCCCCGTAGACGGCAAGCACTACGAGTTCTCGACCCTCGAGGTCCACGTGGGCCCCACCCTCTACCCGGTCGAGCTCATCGCCTGCAACGACGACGCCGGCGTCGGCCAGTGCGACCCCGACGAGGAGCCGCCGGAGCCCACGGACGACCAGCCGCCGCTGCCGTACCCCGAGCCGAAGCCTGGCCCACACATCAACCCCTACGTCGACCCGAGCGGGACGGTCCAGGTCCAGACCCCCTCGGGCCCGGCTCCCCTTGCCGGGGCCAGCGTCACCCTGTCGGGCGGGCCTGGGCAGGGCGGCCCCTTCAGCCCGGTGCCCGACGGCAGCGCGATCATGGCCCCGTCCAACCGCCAGAACCCGTCGGTGTCCGACGCCCTCGGCACCTTCGGGTGGGACACCCTGGCCGGCTACTACCAGGTGAGCGCGACCAAGTCGGGCTGTGACAGCGCCGCGACCAACGGCTTCGGGGTCCCGCCGCCGGTGAGCGACCTGTCCCTCACCCTCACCTGCACAGCTCCGCCCGTCCGGGCGCAGACCTCCACCGGGCTCGCAGCCTCGCCGACGTCGGCGACCTTCGGCCAGCTGGTGACCCTCACCGCGACGGTGAAGCGCTCGGGCGGCGGGGGGCCGCCGCCAGGCGCCGTCACGTTCCTGGACGGCACCACCTCGCTGGGCCAGGCCGTGGTCGACCCGACGAGCGGCACCGCCCAGCTCCAGACGAGCGTCCTCCCGGCTGGGAAGCACACGATCACCGCCTCCTACGGCGGGAGCGGCACCGACGCCCCCAGCACGTCGACGGCGGTGACGGTGACCGTCAGCTCCCCTGGAGCCCCGGCCCCGCCGTGCACGGCCGTCTCGTTGACCGCCTCGCCCAGGGAGGCGGCCATCGGCACCAAGGTCGAGCTCACCGCCTCGGCCAAGGGGTGCACCAGCGCCACCTACACCTTCACCGGTATCGCCCTCATCCGTGGGGCAGCCTCCTTCACGATCGGGACCACGACCAGCCCGAGCCTGGCCTGGGACACGACAGGGGCAAGGGCCGCCTTCTACGAGGTGAAGGTGAGCGCCCGGGCCCCCGGCCAGGCGAGCGCGGTGACGTCGTCGCACCAGATCGTCATCCTCTACCCGCCCTACAGACCGAAAGCGTGACGGCGGAGCCACCGTGAGCCAAGGAGGAGAGATGCCTGCAGATGTCGAGGTGAGCGGGGGGAGGCGGGTGTCCCGCCGCCGGGTGCTCCAGGGAGCGGCGGTGGCGGCCGGGGGGATCTGGGTCGCCCCCGTGGTGGAGAGCGTGGCCCACTCGGCCGCCGCCTCTTCGGCGGCATCCACCAACGGGATCGCATCGGTGGTGGTGGCCTTCTCCGGGTCCGCCGGCGGCTTCTTCTACCTCGCCTACGACGTGCCCTCGGGGGTCTGCTCTCTGCCCCCTTCGACGGTCTGTGGCTTCTCCACAGCCCCGGTGGGCCCCCAGGGGGCCTGCTTGGACGTGGGTGCCACCCTCACGTCGGACTCGACCGGGGTGACGCTCTGCCTGCCGGCGGGCTCGACGTACACGCTGGTCGACGGCTTCGAGCGGGCCGTTCCGGCCGACGCCTCCATGGACTGCAATCCGGGGACCGCCGAGGTCAACGGCAACGGCCAGGAGTGCGTCTTCTTCTCCGCCCTGTAGCGGTGGGTCCCTCCCGGCCTACAGAGCTCTCCGGACCCCTCCAGCTCCCGAGCCTCGGACTGCCGCGCCCGGCCTACCCAGCCCGGACCAGGAACTGGGGGGTGACCCGGAGCGCCCTCTCGAGCGGCGACTGGTGGAGGAGGCGGGCCCAGGCCACGTCGGGGAGCTGCTCGAGGCGGGCCGGCCCCCAGCCGGCCCGCTCGACGGCCTCCACCACGAGGTCCGGGGTGGTGCCCCGGGACAGCGGGAGCTCGGAGAGCACGCCAGGGTCGTAATGGCCGTGGTGGTCCGGCGGGGTCCCCCGGAGGCGGCGGAGGCCCTTCCTGGCCCGGGCCCGGAGCGCCTCGACGGGGTCGGCAGCGCCCCACAGCCCCTCGAACACGACCAGCCTGCCGTCGGGGCAGACCCGCCGCCAGGCGGCCAGGGCGGCGCCGGGGTCGGGCAGGGTCCAGAGCAGGTGGCGCTCGACCACCGCGCCGAACGGCCCTTCCGGGGGCTCGTCGGCGCGACCCTCCACGACCGCTACGTCGAGGCCCTCCCGGCCGGCCGATGCCCGGAGCCGGCCGAGCATCCCCGACGACAGGTCGAGGGCCGTGACCCGGTGGCCCAGGCGGGCCATGGCGAGCGACAGGAACCCGGTCCCCGCCCCCACGTCCAGCACGGCGGCCGGCGGGTCCGGGAGGTGGCGGGCCAGGGCCGCCGTCCACGCCGCGCGCTCGGCCGGGGAGGCGGCGGAGTGGCCCGGGCTCTGGTCGTAGGTGGCGGCGTCGGCGTCCCAGAACTCGGCGACGTGGGCGTGGACGTCCTCGGTGCTCATGGGGCCATCGTGGCCCGTCGACCGGCGGAAGACCAGCCGGGCGAGGGCGCCCGGGCCCGGCGGGGCGGCTGCTGTTTCGCCGAAGACCCGGGCGCGGACCGAGCTCCCGGGGCCTACCCGTCGCCGGCGGCCATCTCCCCCCGGGCGCGGTGGGAGCGCTGGCGGGCCCGGTCGGCGGCGCTGCGGACCACCTTGCGGACCCGCACGGTGCCGGGCGTGACCTCCACGCACTCGTCCTCGGCGATGAGCTCGAGGGCCGCCTCCAGGGTGAGGCGGCGGGGCGGCGAGAGGCGCACCAGCTCCTCGGCCGTGGACGAGCGCATGTTCGTCAGCTTGCGCTCTTTCGTGGGGTTGACGTCCATGTCGTCGCCCCGGGACGACTCACCTATGACCATGCCCTCGTACACCGCCTCGCCGGGCCCGACGAGTAGGGTGCCCCGCTCCTGGAGGTTGAGGAGGGCGTAAGTGGTCGTGACCCCCCGGCGATCGGCCACCAGGCTCCCGCTCGTCCGGGTGCGCAGCTCGCCCGCCCACGGCGCCCAGCCGTCGAAGGCGTGGTGGAGCTGGGCCATTCCCTTGGTCTGGGACAGGACCTCGGTGCGGATCCCGACGAGCCCGCGGGCGGGGACCACGTACTCCATGCGGACCCAACCGGTGCCGTGCTCCTGGGCGGCTCTCCCGGAGCCGCTGTGGTTGACAACCTGGGTGAGCCGTCCGAGGCGGGGGGACAGGATCTGGGTGAGGGTGCCCAGGTGCTCCTCCGGCACGTCCACGTCCAGGCGCTCGACCGGCTCGCACCAGACTCCGTCGACGACCCGGGTGATGGCCTGGGGCTTGCCCACCATCAGCTCGAACCCCTCCCTCCGCATCAGCTCGACCAGGACGGCCAGGGCCAGCTCGCCCCTGCCCTGGACCTCCCAGGTGTCGGGGCGCTCGGTCGGCAGCACGCGGATCGAGACGTTCCCGACCAGCTCGGCGTCGAGGCGGGCCTTGAGGAGGCGGGCGGTGAGCTTGGTCCCGCGGCCGCCGCCCCCGCCGGCGGCCCCGCTGCCCCCGCGCCCGCCGTCGCCCCCTCTGCCGGTCCCGCTGGCGCCGCGCCCCCCGCCCTTGCCGGCCAGGGGCGACGTGTTGACGCCGAACGTCATCGACAGGCTCGGCTCGTCCACCCGGAGCAGGGGAAGGGGCCGGGGGTCGAGAGGGTCGGCCAGGGTCTCGCCGATCGTGACCTCGGAGAGCCCGGCCACGGCCACGATCTCGCCCGGCCCGACCTCGGTCGCCTCGACCCGGTCGAGGGCACGGGTCACGAACAGCTCGGTGGCCCTGGCCCGCTCAACCGACCCGTCCCGGCGGCACCACGCGATCGGGGAGCCCCGCCGCAGGTGGCCCTGGGTGACCCGGCAGATGGCCAGGCGCCCCAGGTACGGGGACGCGTCCAGGTTCGTCACGAGGGCCTGGAAGGGGTGGCCCTCCTCGTAGCTGGGCGCCGGCACGTGGCCGAGCACCAGGTCGAGCAGCGGGGCGAGCGTCCCGTCGCTGCCCGCAGGCGGGGCGGCCACGCCGGCCGGGGGCGGGTCGAGCGTGGCCCACCCGGCCTTGGCGCACGTGTAGGCGATCGGGAAGTCGATCTGGTCCTCGTCGGCGCCGAGGTCCATGAACAGCTCGTACGTGGCATCGACCACCTCGGCCACCCGGGCGTCGCCGCGGTCCACCTTGTTCACGACGAGGATGATCGGGAGGCGGGCCTCCAGCGCCTTGCGCAGCACGAAGCGGGTCTGGGGCAGCGGGCCCTCGGCCGCGTCGACGAGCAGGAGCACGCCGTCCACCATGGCGAGGCCCCGCTCCACCTCCCCACCGAAGTCGGCGTGGCCGGGCGTGTCGACGATGTTGAGCTCGACCCCGTGCCAGGGCACGGCCGCCTGCTTGGCCAGGATCGTGATGCCCTTCTCCCGCTCCAGGTCCATCGAGTCGAGCACCCGCTCCACCATCTCCTGGTTCGCCCGGTAGAGCCCGGACTGGCGCAGCATGGCGTCCACCAGGGTCGTCTTGCCGTGGTCGACGTGGGCCACGATGGCCAGGTTGCGCAGGTCGTGGCGCGTGGGCATTGGGGGCTTTCTGGCTCGGCGGTTCGGGTCGGCGCGCTCGCACGTCGTCGACGGAGGAATAGCAGCCTACCTGCTCACGTCCTGTGCCCACCCCCGCCCACCGTGCCCCTCCCCGGCCCCCGGTGCTCCTACCCGGCGTCGGTCGTCCCCTTCGACCTCCGCTCCAGCCGGCGCAGCTCCCGCTCCACGTCGTCCCAGAGCAGCGGATCGGGGTCCTCCCCGGCCTCCTCGGCCCGCCAGCCGTGGTGGAGGATGAGGGCCACGGCGCCGAGCAGCACGGCGAACCCGATGAACTTGGCTATGGCCCCGGCCAGCTGCTGGTCGGCCACCGGGCCGATGCCGATCGCCTGGCGCACGTTGTGGGCGTACACGGCGTAGAGGGGCCGGGTGGCGAAGATCAGGATGAGCGCCGGGAAGTTGAACACCACCGACTGGGCGAACAGGTAAGCGACCCGGGCGGCGGCGGAGAGGGGCCTCGGCCCCGGCACCAGGCGTGTGGCGGGGATCCACATCACGAAGCCGGCGCAGAGCAGGAGGAGGTGGACGCCGTCGGCGGCTCCCTGGGAGCCGGCCTCGGCGGCGACGACCGGCGGGACCCAGGCGCAGACCAGGGCGGCGTTGAACACGACGAAGGCCACGGCCGGGTGGGTGGCGGCCCGGAGAGCCCCTTCGGCCCGCGGCGACCGGGTGGCGAGGGCCAGCAGCCAGCGGGGCACGCCCAGCAGGGCCAGCGGGGGCACGGCCAGCACCAGCAGCAGCTGCTGGACCACGTGTGCCATGGCCGAGGTGTGCCGGGCCAGGTCGGCGACGGGGTAGGAGAGGGCCAGGCCGAGGGCGAGCAGGGCGCCCGAGAAGGCTGCCACCTGGCCCGGGGTGACGACCTTGCCGAGCGGGGCGTGGAGGGGGCCGAGCCGGCGCAGGGCCGCCACGTAGCCGGCGGCGCCGAGCGCGACGACGACCCAGGCGAGCGGGTGGGGAGACCACGTCCAGGGCCCGGGCACCGCTCTCAGCTCCCGGCGGCTTCGCCGCCC
>JBOGGR010000160.1:0-9051 GCA_050744025.1 Acidimicrobiales bacterium | reverse complement strand
CTTCTCGAGAGCCCGCAGCCCGGGCGTGGTCTTGCGGGTGTCGCGGATGACGGCCCGGGTCGGGGCTACGGCGTCCACCCACGCCCGGGTCAGGGTGGCGATCCCCGAGAGGTGACCGAGCAGGTTGGTGGCCGCCGCCGGCACTCGCGTAGCCCGCCCGTGCGGGCCGCCGCCGGCATTCACGCCGCCCGCCCGGGGTCGCTCCGGGCGGTCACCAGACGCCCGCCGACCAGGCGCAGTACCTGGTGGTCCTCCCAGGCGGGATCCGGCCGGCGGGCGTCGGTGCGCCGGTGGGCGCCCCGACTCTCCCGGCGCCCAAGGGCGGCGGTGGCCACCAGCGTCGACACCAGGTGGAGGCTGGCGGCCTCCACGGCGGGTCCGACCAGCGCCGCGCCGCCGGCCGGGGCAAGGCTCGGCGACCTGGCTCGGACTTCGACCGACGCCACGGTCGGGGGCAGAGCTGTCCAGAAGAGCAAGGCTCAACGCAGGCCGCCGAGGCGGCCCACCGGTCGTCACCGCCGTCCTGATCGTCCGGCCGCCCCTCTCACCTGGTCGCCTGCCATGCCCCGGGGTCCCTGACCACGTCCCAGCCGAGAGCTGTCGCCAGCGCCCCGGCCACCAGCCGGGTACTCCGAGACCGCCACGTCGCTGCTCACGCGGATCGCGCCCTCGGGCACCCCGACGCCGACCTGGGAGCGCTCATAGGCGCGCCAGCGCTCCAGCCTGTCGGTGTCCATGCCGCAGCCCCGCCAGGCCATGCGCGCCCTGCACACCTCGCCCGGGGCCTCCAGGACCACCCAGCGCTCGGCCTCCCCCAGGGACATGGCGCGGCGGCTCGAGCTGGCCAGCTTGTCTGTTGCTGAGGATCACGTCACGCCACCAAAGGCGGCCGGGTCCCGCCTGCAGGCGGTGAAGGGCGACACGCAGACCAGCACCGAGCCCGTGCTGGCCGTGGTCCAGGCGAAGCCGACGGGCGCCAACAGCAGCCGGGGATGGGCCCGGCCTCGCCCGGGCTGCGCGTTCACGACGTTCGCCCCGAACCCGAGGGCGTCGCCGACCCGGGTCGGGTCCGCCGTGAAGAGCTCGTCTGTTTGAGTCGAGCACCACGCCGTCCCTCATGGGAGCACTGAGCCGAGGAGTGGCGTCGCCTCGGACGTGAAGGTGGCCAGGCGCCCGGCGAGGGCGACGAGCAGTTCCGGTGCGGTCATAGGAGGGTTGCGGCCCTTGCCGGCCATGGCGTGGACGGCCCCGACCACCGCGAGAGGGTCCTGGTCGAAGGCGTAGGACAAGAACTCGTCGGCGGTCTGCACCTCGATGTCGTAGGGGGCACAGGCTGACTCGGGGAAGTCCCTGACGTTCTCGGTGACTATCAGCCCGACATTCCCCCGTACAGCGGCGGCGAGGACGTGCCGGTCCTTGGGGTGGTTGGTCATGACCGGCACCAGTTGCTCGTAGCCCTCGATGAGGGCGTCTGGGAACGCTGCCGCCATTTGCTGGCGCATCGTCGCGATCTTCTCGGCGGTGGAGCCTCCGTCGGAGACGATGTTGCGGGCCATCTCGTCGAGGATGGCCTCGGTCCAGTGGGACGTATAGACCGCCCGCTCGGCCACCGAGAGCAGGAGGTCCCGCAAGCCCACCGGGTAGAGGACGCAGGCGTCGAGGAGGGCCGGGAACGCCACGGGCGGGATGCTTCGGCCGAAGGCGTGTCGGGGCCCGGTGTCAGACCAGCGGGAGGTCCTCGGAGAGCCTGGCCAGCTCGTCGAGCGCCTCGGAGCGTCGGGCGGCCTGCCGGTCCCGGTAGGCGAGCACGTCCGAGAGCAGCACCCGACGGTGCCTGCCGACCTTGGTGTGCGACATCTCGCCTTGGTCGAGGAGCTTCACGACGTGCGGGCGGGACACCCCGAGCAGCTCGGCTGCCTGCTGGGTGCTGAGCCGGGTGCCGACCGGCACGATCGACACGGCGAGCCCAGCGGCCAGCTGGTGGGCGGCCTGGCGGAGCACCTCGTACATCGACGCCGGCAACGGGAACTCCTGGCCGTCGGGTGCGACCAGCTTGGCCATCGCCCGATCAGCTGTCGGCCGGGGCCGGTAGTGGTCGATGGTGCGGAGCAGCTCGCTCTCTTCGGGAGCGGGCGCGACGGGGCGCTCCTTCGACAGCGTTGCGGCAGGCAACTGGCTCCCTTCCTTGTCCGAGGTATCCCACTCCTACCGTCATCCTACATCATAAACGAAACAGACGCAACGGTAGGCGCATGTCGCTGGTGGGTAAGCGATGCCATCGAAGCCCTCCCCACAACCGGCCCGGCATCCCTGGCCACCAAGGGGGGGCACCCGTGGCCGAGCGGACCGAGCTCACTTTCCCGCCAGCGCCAGATCTTCTCCGCCCTCCGGATCCCCGAGCCCCCTCGTTCTTCGACGTCACCCCTGCTGTCGGCCTCGGGTACGACCCCGGCCGCGTAGCTGCAACCCCTCAGCCGCGACACGCCCAAACTCCCTGCTACAGCGATGCTTTTGGGGTCATCGCGGGGTAAGGGAATCGAGGTTGGCGGCACCGGCGTGCGCACCTAGGCTGCTCGAACGGCCGGGCCTGAAAGTTCCGTCTCACCGGCTGGAGGCTGTCCCAGGGCTCGACGGTGGCCTCCAGCGCCCGACAGCACTCGGCCCACACGCTCTCCAGCGCGATCTGGCCACCCTCGGCCAGGGCCGCTTCCAGCAAGATGCGCCACAGCCGCTCGTCATAGGCGGCCACGAGCAGGCCCCGGCGAGCGGCCCAGCGGGCCCCGGCCGCGTCCCCGGCCTCCAAGCAGTGAGCCCCCAGGCGCTCGGCCACATCGACCACGGCGGACTCGATCGCGTAGACGTGCTGGCCTTCGTAGACCCAGTTGGCCTTCAGGCCCTCGAACGGACGGCCCCGCACCAAGCCGAGGGCACCTCGCCACCCCTCGGGTGCACCCTGGGCCGAGAGGACCTGGAAGCGGGCCCAGTCGCTGCCGATAGAGGCATCCAGCACCAGCTCTGCCCACCCCGGGTGCGGGGCAGGCGGGGACGCCCCTCGCTGGTCTTGCCGAGCACCTGGCGGGCCCGGGAGATGGGGGTCCACGCCGTGCCCTCGGCCGCGGCTCCCCACAGCGCGGCCCTAAGGGTGTCGGTGGCGACGGGTCGGTCGGCCATGGCCAGGTAGGCGATCAGCTCCACCACCTTGGGGCGCCGTGGCGCCTCGGCTGCTCCCCGCAGCTCGAGGAGGCCGAGCACGGCCACCTCGACGTCGGCCGGCGCCGGTACCGGGACCTCCTCCGGCCCCGCCGACCTCTGCTCGACCTCGATCTCTGAGTCCGACGCCTCGGGGACAGACGGCTCGGAGAACGACTCCCTAAAGACAGACGACTCAGAGACTACTAGCGCGTCAGGGTCTGGAGGAGCGCCGACCCCGGTGGCCGGCGCCTCGGGGAGAGCGACAGAGGGCGACGGCTCCTCCGCCTCCACGTCGCTGACATCGGCGGCCACCGCCAACAGCTCGGCCGTCACCTCCCAGGCCTCGGCCCCGTACAAGGTCGGCCACAGGCGCAGCCCGAGGGGATCGAGGGAAGCCAGTGGCTCCGAGAGGTCCAGGCGCCAGCGGGCGCCAACAAGAGTCGGGGCGACCACGACCATGGGGCCACCGGGGCGGGCCAGCGTGACCAGGGCACTCGCCTCCTCGGGCGTGGCCACCTCGGCCGACAGCACCACCGTCGGGGCCCAGGCATCCCCCGCTTCGGACAGCCTGGCGCCGGGGAGCGACTCCACGCCGAGCTCGTCGAGAAGGGCGTCGGTCTCCTCGCCTCGACAGGACAGCTCCCGAGCGGCCTCCGTCAGCGACCCGAGCCTTCGAGAGCGCTCCAATGGCGCCAGGGCGTCGTCGAAGCCGACCAGGGCCAGGTCGACCCTGGATGCCCAGGGGCTGGTGGCGAGCTCGACGGCCATGGATCGCAGGGCCGCCTGGGTGGCCTCCGGGCGCCCGTGCACCGAGAGCGAGCCGGCCGCTTCCAGGTTGGCCAGCACCGTTCTTCCCCCCTCGACCCCGACGCTCACCAGGGCCGGCCACGGATGCTCGCCAGCTTTGCCGGGACCTGGGGGCATCGGAGCGACGAGCCAGGTCCCGGGCCAGGATCCGAAGGCCGCCGGAGGGTCCCCGGCCTCGAGCCCGACGGCCAGCTCCAGGGCATCCTCGCCCACGGCCAGGGTCTGAAGCACCGGGACGGCCTGCCCGGACTGAGCCAGCGCCGCCCCCAGCGCCCGCAGGCCCGAGTCGATCCGCCGGGCCGTGTCCGGCGCGCTCAGGTCTCGCAGCCGACGCTCGGCCTGGACGGCCTGGCCTTCGGGGAGGCGGATCCGCCGGCCCGCTCGCCGCCGGCGCTGCTGGACCGACGAAGGGCCTCGAGCGCCGCCACCAGCCCGGCTGCGGCCAGCCCCCCGAGGACCGGAGCCGGGAGGCTCTACCGGAGGCCGGGCGAAGAGGAGGTCCTGGTCCCCGCCCCGACCGGGCCCGGCCGCCGGCATCCGCCCAGGCGACGGCCCCGGCGAGAACGGAGCCACCCGGGGGACCACTCGGCGCATGGACGAGGGCGGTCCAAGTGGCTCGACCTGGCGGTGCAAAGGGTCGCGTCCTCGGTCCCTCGATGGACCGTCGGCGCTGGGCGTGGGCGGAGCCCAAGCCGGAGCCCGGGTCGCCGGGAGATGAGTCACGGGGAGATGGGGCGCCGGGGGCGCGGCGGTCATGGCCGGGACCGTGACCGCGCCCCGACTGGTGCTGGGGGAGCTCGAGCTCCACGCCGAGCGCTTCCCGGGCACCGGGCTCATCTTCACCTCACCAGGAGGAGGGCACATCCGACCCAACAACCTGCGCCGGCGGGAGTGGGCCAGAGCGACCCTCCTGGCCGGCCTTCGCCCCCCGCCCACCTTCCACGACATGCGCCACCACCGCCGTCTCGCTTTGGATCGCGGCTGGGGCCAGCGACCTGGAGGTGGCCAAGTGGGCCGGGCACCGCTCGGTGAGCTTCACCAAGGACCGCTACGCCCACCTCTTCCCCGAGCACGGCGAGGCGCTGGCCGACCGCCTCGACGCCTTCGTCGCCTCGGCCACGAGCCGACCGGCCGCCCCGATCGTGGCGCTTCGACCGGACGAGACTTGAACCTGCTGGGGTTGCTCCCCACATCGGGAGATCCCGCCACCTTCGATCACCGGGGGCTACCGTGAGGAGGTGCGCACGACGACCATGAGCCCGGCAGAGGCCGGCAAGGTTCGAGGGGATCTGGCGGAGCTGCTGGAAAGCGGCGGGGGCGGGGACGACCCGGCCAGCGTCGAGCGGTTGGCCGCGACGTTCCTCGCCATCGGCCAGGTGCCCGACGTCGGAGATGAGCTGATCGAGGCTGCTCTGGAGGCGCTGGAGGAGGCGGGCGACACCCACGCCGCCTCAGTCCTGAGCGCCTTGGCCAAGCTGGCCCGAGAGCCCTTGGCTGGCCGGGCCGACGCCGCGCTCACACGCCTGGGCCATGGAGGCGTCCGGGCTGGCCTCGAGGGGTCGATCGGCACGCTGGCCGTCGTGGAGGCAAAGCGCCTGGACCTGGGGGGAGCCGAGATGCTGGTCGCCCTGCTCCGTCGATCGGGTGACCGCCGGGCTCAGGCGGCCATGGTGATCGTCGAGCAGGAGGAGACTGGGGGCGCCGCGATCGAGGGGGACCTGATGCCCCCGGATCGCCACCGCTCCCTCGACGGGGTCCTTCGCCAGGTGGGCCGGCGCTTCCACGTGAAGGTGCCCCGAACCACATCCCTGACCGCCGGGGAGCTGACAGAGGCCATGAGCGCTGCCGTGGCCCGCTCGGCAGAGCTCGGCCTGACCGTGTCGTTGGACCTGGCCACGGCGCTGCCCATCCTGGCCCTGGCCCTCGCCGGTGACGCCGGCGCCTTCGCCCCGGTCCTGGTAGACGGTGGCCACGACCTTCCCATCGACCCGAAGGACGACGCCGAGCTCGAGGCGGCCTCGTCCGAGCTGGCCGAGCACCTGGTCGAGGTGGCAGTGGGCGACCCGGTGATCGAGCGCTCCGGGGCCTTCGTCGTCCAGACCATGTTGGACTACAAGTGGCGCTACGGGGACCGGCGGATCGCCTCGTGGACGACGGCCGACCTGGACGACTACCTGCTCGACTACTTCCCCCGCAAGGTGTCCGCCGACAGGGAGCTCGTGTCCGACACCCCGGCCTGCGTGGCGGGCTTCTTGGGCCTCCTCGATAACCACGACGCCTTGGAGGGTGACCCCGTCCAGGACCTGGTCGCTCACCTGGAGGACATCGCCACCGACTTCGGGGCGGCGGTAACTGACCGGGGCCACTGGGGCATCGCCAAGACCGTGGTGATGGGCATGGCCGACGACGGCGTCGATCCCGATGACCCAGCCGCCATGGCGGCCTGGGTGGGGGGGTTCAACGCCCGGCCCCGCCCCGAGCGAGAGCGCCTGCTCGGAGACGTGGGGCATCCCGCCTCCCCCCGTGGTGTCCCCCGCCGGGGCGCCGACGCCGGATCTGCTCGGGCCAAGCGCAAGGCCGCCCGCTCCTCCCGGCGCCGCAACCGCCGCTGAGAGCCGCTCCGTCCGGAGCCCTGACGCCGAGGTCGTGGCGCCAGCACGGACGCGGCCGGTCGCCCCCAGCGTCGACAGCCTGGGAACGAGGCCGGGCGTAGTCCCTTCAGGCTGAGCGCCGCTGGTCCGGTTCGGTGAGTCGGACGCGATGCCCGTCGATCACCGCGGTGATCTCCAGGTGCCCGCCGAGGGCCTCGACGTAGGCGGCAAGGGTCGACAGCAGCATGTCGCCTTCTCGCTCGATGCGCGAGACGCTCGACTGTGGCCGCCCCAACGCCCGCGCCAGCTCGAACTGGGTGACCTGGCGGGCCCGACGCAGCTCGGCGATGGCGTGGTGCACCTGCTCGGCGACAACCTTGGCCCGCTCCCGCTCCACCCTGGCCTGGCGGGTCGGGTCGGCCAGGATCGGCATCTCCAACTCCTCGAAGTGCGTCATCGCTCCCTGTCCCTCCTCATGCGTTCGAGGTGCTCGGCGTAGAGACGTTCCGCCTGGGGGACGGTCCGGAGATACCAAGAGCGCCACTGGCCGGCCTTGTTGCCACCGACCAGCAGCACGGCTCGGCGCAGCGGGTCAAAGACGAAGAGGACCCGCAGACGGGCCCTGCCGACCGACGCCCGCAGCTCCTTGAGATTGGCGAGCCCGGCCCACTCGAGGGTGTCGACGGTGGGGCGCCCGAGGGCAGGGCCGTGGTCGCGAAGCATCGCGATTCGAGCAGCCAGGGCGTCTTGATGCTCCGCGCCAAGCTCCCGCCACCACCCCTCGAACTCCTCGGTGACGAGGACCTCCCAGGGCATCTCCAGACCATACTGTTGACAGGATATACCGGTCAACGATGTCCGGGGGCCTGGCGTTCCTGGCGACGTCGCGACCCCGGGCCGGTACGCGCCGTTGCTCATCACTCGCTCGGGAGGACGGCGTCGTCGAGAGCGTGGGGCACACCGGAGGGGACACCCGTCGCCGGACCAGTCAACCCACTGCCGCGGCGTAGACAGCGAGCGCCAGCAGGGCGGGAGCGTCGTCCTCGCCCACCAGCTCCTTCGCCCGGGCCAAGGTGCCGGGATCGGGACCGGGGGCCTCGGCCATGGTCTCCACCAGCCAGGATCGCAGATCGTCCTCCTCCCTCGTCTCCAGGGCCGTCGCCAGCTCGGCCCGAGCTCGGCGTCGTCCACAACCTGGGCGAGAAGGAATCGGTTGGCCACTCCCCCATCCGGGCCGCAGTCCTCGGCCCAGATGGCGTCCGCCTCCTCGGCCTCGGCGCCCGTGGCTGCCATCCACTCGGCATGGGCCGGGGCCGCCTCGATCTCGGCCTGGCGCTCGGCGTTGTCCAAGGAGCCAGATCGCGGCAGCATCAACCCCGTGGCTCCGTAGACCGAACGGCCCTGATCGCAGATGCCCGCGCCGCCGAGGATCTCTCGGACGGCCGCCACCACGGCCCTGGGGTCGAAGCCTGGCAACTACGGCGTCGCTGCGGCCACTCGCTCGGCCACTCGCCGGGCGAGCAGGGGCGGCACCGCGTTGCCGATCTGGGCCTGCACCGAGGACGAGACCCGACGAGGGCGAAGTCGTCGGGGAAGGTGAACAGTCGCTTCAGCTCGGGCACCCGCAGGCGTCGGCTGTCCCAGTGGAAGGGCCGGACGTTCGGGCCGGGCTGGGCCTGGACGGTGGGAGAGGGTCGAGCCGGGTCGAGCTTCAGCAGGAAGCTCCAGTAGCGCGACCGCCAGGTGAACACCGGATCGGGATGACCGCGGCGCTCGGTCAAGAACAGGTAGTTGTCACCGGGAGGGATGGCGGGGAGGAGGTGACCCCACTTGCCGCGGACGACCTCCTCGGGCTCGGGAGCGGTCGCCAGGTCAGCGAGAGCCTCGCCGGCCGTGACGTGGGGCTGGTCGGCCGTGCCGGTGAGGCGACGCTCCCAGGGACCTCCGTGGCTCGGCTCGGCCAAGGTGGGGAGCGAGCTGCCCTTGGGTACCCCGACCACGAACAGGCGAGGCCGTAGCTGGGGCACGCCATGATGGGCGGCGTTGAGCACCCCCCAGGAGCAGGCGCAGCCGGCATCGTCGATTCCTCGAGGAGCCGCCGGAAGGCAGGCCCGCTGGCCCGATTGCGGTAGGTGAGGGCGTAGACGTTCTCCAGGATGAACGGTACGGTGGGCGCTACAGGACTTGAACCTGTGACCTCAGCCGTGTGAAGGCCGATCGGCCACTCTGCTGACCAGGGAGGGCCTGTCCTATATGCCCTCTCAGCTGCCCTTTCCCTGCCTTTGTGTTCCGTCAGCTACCGGCGGCTTCCGTGCTCATGTGGCCCAAATGCGGCCCTCGCCGGCCTCCCTTCGATCACTCTGAGTGGCCTCCGCCATCCTGCCGCCTTCCTCTATATCAAACGGTCCCTACATGGCTGGGCAGTAGCAGGGGTTTGGCGACCCGTGCGCGCTCGACTGAC
>JBOGGR010000159.1:0-13393 GCA_050744025.1 Acidimicrobiales bacterium | reverse complement strand
GCCTATAGCTGGCTTGTTCGAGCAGACCCGCCAGATGAACAAGGCGGAGCGTCTCCGGCTCCTCCGCAGGGCAGCCAAAGTGCTGACCCACCCGGCACGCCACCGGGACGAGGTCGCAGCGGCGATTGAATGGTCCAGGATCGATGCCTCTTCGATCGTGACGATCACGGCAGCGTTGTTGCAGGAGCTGAGCGCACCGGGAGCCGCGTAACGCCATGGCACGCAGCTGGCTATCCATCCGCGTAGACCTCGTCGAAGGGCACGGCGAGCACCTCTGGCCTCGGCCGGGGCGCATCTTCGCCGCAGCGCGCACCCTCACGTTCGAGCAGCTCGCCGATGCCATCGACGACGCCTTCGCTCGGTGGGACCGGTCCCATCTTCAGGAGTTCACCCTGGGCGACAGGACGCGCCTGTGCATCCCCGATCCCGACTGGGAGATCGAGAGTGAGAAGACCGAGGACATCCGGCGCGTCAAGCTCTCGCGTCTGCGTCCGGGAGAGCAGTTCGTATACGTGTTCGACCTCGGCGACGACTGGGCGCATCTGTGCACCGTCGGACCGGAGCGGATCGATCCCCTCGAGACCCTCGGGATCGTTCCGGACCGGCCGCTGCCGTACTGGGGGTGGGGCGACATCCCCGATCAGTACCGACGGAGGTGGGACGGTGACGACGGCGAGTCCCCGCGACCGGAGGATCTCAAGCTGATCGACCTGCCACCGCTGCGGCCCGACTGGGGTCCCGAGAGCCGCTGGCGGCGACCGTGAGCACGACCCGGTCGTCGCCGAGGCGCCCGCCAGTATTCGGGCCCGAACCTTGTGAGGAGATCGGGGGAAGCAGCTGGAGCCACTGGGACCGGTGGTTCTGCGCCGTAGCCGTCGCCGACCACGGTGCCAGCCTCGACCAGCTGGAGGAGCGACTGGTCAGCGAGCTGCAGGACCGCACCGGAAGCCGCGAGAGCACCGAATCGAAGCTGAGCCACCTCGCTGACCTCCGGGCCTGCCTCAGCGATGCCGGTCTGGTCCCGGGCGACCTGGCCACGCCCGAGGTCCTTTCCGAGCGAGGTTTGCTCGCGAAGGCCCGCAAGACGCTGGCGGAGCGCTACCTCGAAGGCCGAGCCAAGACCCCGGCGATGATCGAGACGCCGCGGGTCCGGATAGAACGACGGGCGCGCACGGGGCACTGGGACGCCTTCCCGGTGGACCCGGAGCGCTACTACCGTTCCTTCCGTCGCAACGTCGAGGTGAAGGACCACATCTCGAAGAACCGGAGCTTCTCGGCCGTCCGGCGGATCGAAGAACGGCTCGCGTCCCTCGACAAGGCGGGGTTTGCGGTAGCCGGACGTCTCGCCCTCCACCGGGCGTTCCACACCGCCGGCCTGGAGCTCGCCGACCGGGCCGACGACTCCTTCGGCAACGTCGGCGAGATGCGGCGCGAGGCTTGGCACACCTACCTCGGCGTCGACTGGCAGGCGGCCGGGATGGCGCCAGAGGACTACTGGGCAGACCTGTGCGATCTGGTTGTCTTCGAGGACTACGCCCTCGAGTTCAAAGAGGAGACCTTGCCGTGGAGCCATGTTCCTGCCGGGCAGGCGAAGCTCGTCGAGGCGGTACTGCTGGCACTCGAGGCCGAGTGTCGCGCCTTCCACCTCGACTACCCCGCCGACCAGGCGCTCGAGCAGCTGGCGTGGCTGGCCGTGGCCGGTCGGCGCTTCACCTGCTACGTCGAGGTGGCTTCACGTCTCGGGACCGACCACTGGCGGGAGGTGGAGGCGCTGGCCGAGTCGGCGCTGCGCTCCAAGCGGCGTGATCTGGCCGTCGAGGTGTTCCAGGCAGCCGATCGGCCGGGCCGGCACCAGCAACGGCTCTGGGAGCGCTGCGCGTCGCTCACCGGCGTGGTCATCGGCGACACGGAGGACGGCCGCATCTCGCTCAGGGCCGTCCCGAGGTCGTCGAAGCGGGGTGCACAGGGGTGATTGCCCGCGAGCAATCTCCTGCGGAACCACCCGCACATGGGAAGAATCCGTCTCCCGCTGAGATCGATGGGGAGGTTGGGCCGCTGGCCCATCTCTACACCGTGCTTGCAGAGGTCTTGCGAGATCAGCTCGCTTCCCAACTGGAGACTGCAAGCACCAATGACCTCAAGGCCGTGGGGGTCTTGGGGGCTGCGCTGGCCGTCGTCGTGGCGCTGCTCCTACTTCGAGCGACGGATCCACATGGAGTCGGGTTCTGGTGGTGGTACCCGCTCCCAGCATTCGTCCTTCCGGGACTGCTGGCCGCCGTGCCACTTCGGCGCCCCAAGAGGAGCGTGAAGTTCCTCGACGGTCCGAGCGTTCCCGCGCTCCTCACCCGGTACGAACGAGGACGGAGTGGTGACGGAAGCCTGGCGTACACGCTCGAAGAGCAGCTTGCGATGCTGCTTGTGGACCTCCAGGGCTCGTGGAACAACAACGACCGGCTTCTTGCGGAAGAGGGTCGATCGTTCTACTGGGGCGCTCTCTCTCTGGCGGTAGTCACCCTCGTCAGCGTCGGCCTGTATGCTTGGGGATTGGCTTGAGGAGGCACGATGGCAGCAGAGACTGAGCCTGAAGCGGCTGGACAGCCAGCCCCGACGGCAGAGGCGACGCCCCAGGGTCGTCCTGTGCCAGTGCCGCACATCGACTTTTCGACTCCGACCGGGAACGAGCTGGTCGAAGTTCGCAAGGGATACGGTCTGACGCCACCCGCTGACAACGCTCGGCCTGCGGGAGACTCCAAAGAACAACGCTGATTACGATGCGCCGCCGGTAGAACTCGGCAGCTCACGAGCGCCCCGGCGACGGGGCTCACCCCGCCAGCACCAGCTCCGTGCGCAGCACGAGCGTGGGCGTCGAGTTCAAGTCCCCCCTCCGACACCGTAAGAAAATCCTAGTCAGAGGCCATCTCCGAGGAGTCGGACATGGCCTCTCTTTTGCGCCCGGGCGCTCCCATCGCGCGTCCATCGCGCGCTCCGGTCGCCGAGGGCCCGGCGGCGGCGATGAGAGCGTCCAGCTCGGCGGCGATGCGTTGGTCCCTTCGTGACGCAGCGTGCTGGTAGCGGAGGGCAGCGGCTGGGCTGGCGTGGCCCATCCGGGCCATGACCTCCCGCTGGGTTGCCCCGGTCTGGGCTGCCAGCGTCCCGGCCAGGTGGCGGAGGTCGTGCAGGTGGAGCTTCGGGTAGCCGAGCGCTTCGCGGACCGGGCGCCATGCCCGGTAGAAGGTGGTCTTGGGGAGCAGGCCACCTCCCTCGGAGGGGAACAGCAAGGCCTCGGGATCGGGGCCCACCCGCCGGGCCAGGTGCTCGGCCAGCGCCTCCACCACGACCACGGGTAGGGCGACCGTCCGACTGCCGGCCTCGGTCTTGGGCTCGGTGACGAGGCGCCGGCCCCCAGAGAGGGAGACCACCTGCTCCTCGACCAAGACGGTGCCCCGCAGGAGATCGACGTGGCGCCGCCGAAGGGCGCAGAGCTCGCCCAGCCGCAGGCCGCCGAACGCAGCGAGGAGGACGAGAGCCCGAAGGCGCGCTGCGATCAGGCCGACGATGGCGAACACCACCTCGACGTCCACGATGGGACGCTCGGGAGCCCGTTCGACGCCGGCGCCAGGTATGGAGCATGGGTTGCGGGGGATGAGCCTGTCGGCCTCGGCGGTGTTGAGGATGGCCCGAAGCAGACGGTAGGACTTGGCTGCCTGGCCGGGAGACCGGGTCGACACCTCGGCCTGCCAGCGCCGGACCTGCTCCGAGGTGATGGCGCCGAGGGATCGCTGGCCCAAGGTGGGCAGGACGTGGATGTCGAGGAGCATCCGGTAGAGCTCCATGGTCTTCGGGGCGAGGGGGCGGCCTCGGATCCTGCGGGTCTGCAGCCAGGTGTCCGCATAGCGGGACAGGGTCTTGGCTCCAGCGCGGGGGTCGATGGCCGTCGAGGTGAACCGCTCGTGGGCCATCTCAGCGGCCCAGGCGTCTGCATCCCGGGGGCGTCGGAAGGTCTTGGTCACCACTCGGCCGTCGATGCGGACGCGAACGTCGTATCGCGGGTCTCCTCCGGCAGTGGTGCGCTTGGTGATCTGGGCCACGGGTCACCCCCTCGGGCTGACGCCTGCCGTCTGGGCGCGGCGCCGGGTCGGCGTCGGAGCGTGGCAGACGGTAGAGGCCGCCTCCACCACCAGCGGGGCAACCTGGACCGGCCTTCGGACGGGCCGGCGACGTCAAGGCGAAGCATACTCGCCGCCTTCCGTAGGCTACGGACGCAGCGGGTTTGGTGGTCCCATGTCGATGGCGGGCGGTCTCCCTCGCGTCCCGGCGCGCCGCATCCGTCGCCTCCCGCGGGCTGCGACTTCGTCGCCACCGATCGACAACCGCGGCGGAGCCGGAGCTTCCGGATCTGTGCCAGAGCTCGTGCCAGAACCTGTGCCAGTTGCGGGGCGCAGGATGCCGTCATGACTGACAACAGCACACGACGGGCACCCGCGATCCGAAAGCTGAACCGAGGCCCGGAAGACGAAGAGCCGCACGACGAGGAGGGTTCCGCGCTCCGGCTGGTCTCCAGCTCGGAGGATGAGAGCGAACCGGGAGGCGGCTCTCGCCCGTGCATCGAGCGGGGCAAGGGCGTGGTGCTCCTTGTCCCGATCGAGGAAGCGGCAGCCGCCCTCGGCGTCGGAAGGACCAAGGTCTACGAGCTCGTCGGCCGGGGACAGCTGGAGGCGGTCCATATCGGCCGGTGCTGCCGGATCCCCATGGACGCTCTGGAGGCCTACGTCGCCTCTCTACGTGGCCAGGCCCGTGTTCCCATCCGCAGGGACTAGCTTCATCGCCTCGAGCTGGCCAGCCGGTTGCCGAACATGTGCTTGCCGCGAGCCAACATGGTCTGCGGCCTGGGAGCGTCTCTGCTCGTGGGCACCAGATGCAGGCTGGCCTGCCGCCTGCCTGTCAACGGCGACTGCGCCTCGCGCTCACGGTTCTGGTGCCGGCTGTCGCCTTGTCGGGCCCGTGCCGGGCTCGTGCCAGATCTCGTGCCAGTGCTCGAGGTGGTAGTCCCGAGAAGGAAGAGGAAGGCGATGACCTCGAGTGAGTGGGGGGGCGGACGAGGCGAAGCGCTACCTTGTCCCGCTCGGGCGGCGATGGTGGCACACCGTCGAGGTGGCGAGGACGGCCCGTCAGATCGCCCCGATGGTCGTCGGCGACGAGGAGGATGCCGACGTGCTGGTCGCCGCCGCCTTCCTCCACGACGTCGCCTACGCGCCGGGTCTTGTTGTCACCGGCTTCCATCCGATCGACGGGGCCCGCTACCTCCGCCAGCAGGGCCAGGAGCGCCTGGCCAACCTCGTCGCTTACCACACCGGCGCTCGCTACGAGGCCGCCCGCCGTGGGCTGGTGAACGAGCTGGCCGAGTTCGAGGAGGAAGTGTCCCTGGTCGCCGACGCGCTCACGTACTGCGACCTCACCACCGGCCCCGACGGCGAGGAGCTCACACCGGCCGCCCGTGTGGAGGAGATCCTCGGAAAGCGCCGGGATAAACCGGCATGGGGAAAGGAATGGAAGAGTCCAACATCGAAGGTCTAGCGAGCCACGGTGGCCCCGGGCCCTGCGTTGGCGACCCGTGAGGGCGCAGCGAAGCGTGGGTAGGGGTACGTGCAGGCTGGGTGATGGAGCCGCGAAATCCCCACTTCGGGGTGCCGACGCCGTTGAGGTGAGCGGAAGGCAACATCGCTGGCAGCGCTATGCGCGAGCTGCCAGCGGACCCCGCGCGGTCGGAGAACCACGGCATGTACGGAATCCTCATGCGCGAGAACCGGGAGGTCCCACGCTCGCCCGTCTGGTTGATCACCAGGCGGGCCGCTCGGGGAACGCTCAGGCGGTACGCCTGGGATGAACGAGCGTGGGAAGTCGGATGGACGCGTAGTACCTGCGAAGTGGCCGAACAATGTCGGGCAACCGGCGGCGGAGGCCGTGGAGGGAAGGCGCCCAGCCAAGGGGAACTCGGACAGCTCAACACGTCCCGGACGCAGTGCCGGACAGGGCGTGCCAAGCGGGCTGGACCGGGTGCGCGAAGCAGCACGAAGGGACAAGGATGCACGGTTCACGGCGCTGATGCACCACGTCACGGTCGTCCGTCTCTATGAGGCCTACCAGGCGATACGCCCCCAGGCCGCAGCAGGGGTGGACAAGGTGACGTGGGCGTCCTACGGGCAGGACCTAGAGGCCAACCTCAAGGACCTACACGCCAGGGTGCACACCGGTGCCTACCGGGCGAAGCCATCTCGGAGGGTGTACATCCCGAAGCCGGACGGTCGCCAACGGCCGCTCGGCATCGCCAGCCTGGAGGACAAGATCGTCCAGCGGGCTGTCGTCGGGGTGCTCAACGCCATATACGAGGTGGACTTCCTCGGATTCTCGTACGGGTTCCGGCCTGGACGCAGCCCGCATGATGCGTTGGATGCGTTGGCGGTCGGGATCGAACGAAAGAGGGTGAACTGGATACTCGACGCGGATATCCGCGACTTCTTTTCCACGCTCGATCAGGCCTGGTTGATGATATTTCTCAAGCATCGGATAGCGGACAGGAGGGTCCTGCGACTGATCCGGAAGTGGTTGGCCGCAGGGGTCATCGAGGACGGGAACTGGTCAGAGACACCCGAGGGCACACCGCAGGGGGGATCGGCTTCGCCGCTTCTCGCCAATGTGTACCTGCACTATGTCTTGGACCGGTGGGTCCGGCAGTGGAGACGCCGACAAGCGCATGGTGACATGATCATCACCCGCTTCGCCGATGACTTCGTTGTCGGGTTTCAGTATCGAAGCGACGCCGAGCGGTTCCTTGACGATCTTCGCGAACGGTTCGCGCAGTTTGCCTTGGAGCTGCATCCCGACAAGACACGTCTCATCGAGTTCGGGCGGTTCGCCGCCAGTGCTCGGAAGAAGCGTGGTGACGGCAAGCCCGAGACGTTCGACTATCTCGGATTCACGCATTATTGCGGGAAGACGAGGACCGGACGGTTCGCGCTTCGGCGACGCTCGATCTCGAAGCGGGTGCGAGCGAAGCTCCACGAGGTCAAGACCGAGTTGATGCGACGCCGACATCTGCCCATCCCCGAGCAGGGAAAGTGGCTGGCAAGCGTGCTGCGAGGGCATCTCGCTTACTACGCCGTGCCCGGCAACATCCATGCGGTCAATGCCTTCCGGGACCAGGTGATCCGACACTGGCTCAAGGCGCTGCGGCGTCGCAGCCAGCGTCACCACCTGCCCTGGGAGCGCATGAACCGACTGGTCGATCGATGGCTACCTCGTACCCGGATCATGCACCCCTGGCCAAGCGTGCGCTTCGACGCTCGTACCCGAGGCAGGAGCCCAGTGCGCTAGCAGTGCACGCTGGGATCTGTGCGGGGGGCCGCCCGCAAGGGCGGTCCCTACCGCGACCCCGCTACGGCCCCGACCATGTGGTGGCGATGTCCGTGACAGAGGCGAGACCCGAGCGGCTGAGATGTCGTGCCAGAGGTCGTGCCAGAGGTCGTGCCAGTTGCCGGGTCCAGGATTCGGGTGGTTCTGGTCGTCTCGCAGCGACGGCAGCACCACCTGGATCGCTCGAGGACAAGGAGCAGGGCCACCTCGCGGACCCGCACTGGGTTCCCCGTCGCCTGGTCCGGCTCCTCCCGGACGAGCCCGGGGGCCCGACCCCGGCCGGTGAGGAGAGCGCCTTCGTGGTCGGGCCGCTCTTCGGCCACAATGATGCCGAGCGCGCTGCCCAGGAGCGCTGAGGCCAGGGGAAAGACGAGGTGGCGAGGGTGACCAAGCAGACCAGGACCATCGTGGTGCTGCAGTGCGACCTGCACGACGATGAGGTCGAGGCGCAGGAGACGGTCTCGTTCTCAGCCGGCGGGACCAGCTACGAGATGGAGCTGTGCCCCGACCACCTCTCGGAGTTCAACAAGGTCGTCGACGCTTGGACCGCGGCGGCTCGCCCCCTCACCCGTCGCCGTCGCCCCTCTGGCGTCGAGCAGGTAGAGCCCACCCGGAACGGGGAGGACCTGGACCTCTCCGAGGTGCGGGACTGGGCGAGGGCCCATGGGCACGAGGTCTCCGACCGCGGCCGCGTTGCCCAGGGCGTGATCGACGACTACCTGGCCGCACGGGGCCAGGCGCCTGACCGATTGCCTCTGTCCCCGGGATGACGTCTGGACCCGCGCCTTGCCACCCTCACAGGGATCTCGACCCCGGATCATGGCAGGCTGGTTGACGTGCGGGTGCGAAGCGACGATGCCGTGGGAGGGCTCTCAGCCCCGAGGGCCAGGACCCTGATGCGCTACATGCGTGCTGGCCTGGACCAGGGCATCTCCGGCGAGGAAGTCCGGTACCGCCTTTCCTGCTCGTCCGAGGAGGCCACAGACGCCCTCGAGGCCCTCCAGGAGCAGGGCTACGTCACGCCGGCGACCATCGCCGGCCAGTGGCGGACGACGATCCTCGGCAATGCGCTCGGCAATGCCAGGTTCAGCCCACCGGTCTCCCGCCAGGTGGCCGAGCGCCACCTGGCCGAGCTGGTCGCTCGTGTCGGGGCGGTCAACGAGGACCCCGAGCTCTGCTTCTGGGTGAACCGGCTCGTCCTCTTCGGCAGCTTGTTGGACCAAAGCGCCGACAAGGTGGGCGACGTCGACGTCTCCGTCGAGCTGGGGGCGAGGGAGCCCGACGCCGACCCCAACGAGCTGGCCGAGCGCCGGGCGGCGGCCACCAACCGGAGCTTCTCCACCTACGTCGAGTTCCTCGCCTGGCCCCAGAAGGAGGTGATGATGCGCCTCAAGGCCCGCTCACGGGTGCTCAGCCTCTGCGAAGGACCGGACATGATCCTTGCCCAGGTGCCGGCGATGGTGGTGTTCCAGCGGAAGTAGACGGCGGCCGGCCGGCTCGGCTCCTGACCACCGGGCCCCCGAGCTAGGTGTTGGATGCCGGCCGCGATGCGGGCGGCGATGACGGTGATCACGTTGGCGTTGAAGGGATCCGATTGGAAGAAGGGATCGGCGGCGGCCAAGAACTTCACGGCACCGTCGTGGAGGCGGACTCGCATGGCCGAGTATCCCGGTCCCGACGGTCGCAGGAGAAGTGGTTTTCCACGCTCAGGCCGCTTGGGATCGCCGTCTCACTGACGGACCCCACGCTCACGGGGACCGCTGAGGTGTCCGGCCAGCCATCCGTCACCGGTCACGGTTTACGGTCTGCAAGCTGGCGGGGCTACCGAAGGTGGCGGAGGAACTCCAGTACCCCTGCCCATGCCTCGCTGCGTGCGGTATGGGTGGCCTCGTCGTCGTCAAGTCCGGGTGGGAGCAGGTCGGGGGGCAGGTGGGGGATCAGGTAGCCGAGGGAGTGGCTGGCGTCGGGATAGTCGAGCAGGACGTGCCCGTGGCGGTCCCCGTGCCGGCGGAGCCGCTCGGAGATGGCTCGAGCCATGGCCGCCGAGGGCCAGACCGTGTCCGCCCCGGCGGCGACCAGCAGGATCGGTCCAGGGACCTGCTCGACGGGGATGACCGCGGCCGGGTTGTGGCAGCCCGGTCCGAGCTGATCGGCCCATGGCAGGGGCGAGCCGTCGAGCAGCCATGCGGGCCGTCAGGGCTGCCGCCGGCGACGACGTTGCCCGGGGCGCTCGCCACGACCCCGGCCACGGGCGGGCCGAGGTGGACGGCGGTGAGCATGGCGGCTTCGCTGCCGCGGGACATGCCGATGACGGCGAGCGGGACACCGGGGGCAAGCTCGCCCTGCAGCAGCTGGAGGGCGGACCCGAAGTACTCGAGGGCGATCCCGACAGGGTGGCGGGCAGGCCCGGTCGGGCGAAGTAGGCGACAGAGAGGGCGGCGAGCCCTTCGCCGGCGAGGGCTTCGGCGACGTAGGTTGGCTCGCTCCCGCCTGACCCGCCGATGACGACCACACCGACGGCCGGCGCTGTCTCGACGGGGAGGAACAGGGTGCCATGCACCGGCGCCGTCGGGCGGCGCAGGACACGCTGAGCGGGCGACCTGGCCTGCGGCTGTCCGTCGGCGTCGAGGGTCACGCCCTCATGGTCGCGCCGTGTCCGGTTGCCGATCGGCATCCGGGGCAGGCTCAGCTCATCCCGGGAGGGCCGCGACCGCATCCACTTCGACAAGCTGGCCGTGGTAGCCGAGTGCGGCGACACCCAGCAGGGTGCTCGGTGGGTCATGCGGCGCCAGGGCGTCGCGGACAACCTGCCAAGCAGCGACGAGGTCCTTCTGGTCGGAGGAGGCAACGTAGACGGTCGTGCGCACGAGGTCCCCGAGGCTGGCGCCAGCGTCCTCCAGGCTCACGCGCAGGCTCGCCACGGCCTCAGCCGCCTGAGCGCGAACGTCACCGACACCGACAGTGGCACCGTCCTCGTCCAGCGGGCAAGCACCGGCTGCGAAGACCAGCTTGGAGCCGGGAGCGACGACGGCGGCGTAGGCGGACTCCGCCGCGCTCGAAAGGCCAGGACTGCGGACGAGGCGGGCTGCGCTGGACATGCCCCTCATTCTGCCGTCAGGCGCACCTCCCGACAGACGATCCCCTTACGTATTACTATTACGTACAGTCGCTTGGAGGGCGTTGACAGGGAGCAGCCAGTTGGTCATACTTGTGACCAATGACCACGTCGATGTCCCTCGCCGAAGTCAAGGCGCACCTGTCCGAGGTCGTGAACCGGGTCAGCGCCCAGCATGAGCGCGTAACGGTGACGGTGCATGGGACGCCATCGGCCGTGCTGGTGGCCCCCGACGACCTCGACTCGCTCGAGGAGACGCTGGCAATCCTGTCGGACCACGAGACGATACAGCGAATGAGGACTTCTGACCATGAGCTGGCGGACGGCGGTGGAGAATCCGAAGCCGACCTGGCTGCAGCGATGAACGCCCGACGTCACAAGCGCGGGCCGTGAGCCAGAGCCGGTACTCGCTGGTCATCGCCCCTACAGCCCGGCGCCAGCTCGCCGAGCGGCTCCCAGAGGCCGCTGCAGCCGCCGCCTACGAGTTCATCATCGGCCCCCTGCTGGACAACCCCCACCGTGTGGGCAAGCGGCTTCATCCCCCGTTGGAGGACCGACACAGTGCCCGCCGGGGCACCTACCGCGTGATCTACCGCATCAACGACGAGGCTCACACGGTGAGCGTCATCGACGTTGGCCACCGCAGCGACGTCTATCGCGCCCGGTGGCCGATCCCGACCGGAACGGCGAAGGGTGCCGATCGACCCGATTTTCTGACGGCAAAGGTGACCGTCCCATCGGCGCCTCAGCGTTCGGGCCAAGCGGATGAAGCCTATCGGTCGGAGATGAGCGGGGCCAGGCCCGGCCCGGGCCTGGCCGATGTGGCTCGCGTCGGCGACTTGTTCCAGGAGAAAGGCGGCGGCATTGGCACGCGACGCGAGAGCCGCATGCCGCCCTTTCCGCCGAGCATCCGCGCGACGACGTGCTGCGTGCGGGGCCCATTGGTCAGGAACGGCACCCGTACGAGGGTCCACTCCAGATCGCTGCCGCGGACGACTCCGGCCATCTCCACGAAGGAGTCGTAGGCGACCGGCCAGAGCCGTCGGGACATCCTGAGTAGGAAGGTCCCGGCCCGACCTTGCCTCACTCGGTCCCTGGGGCTTGTTGGCCGTCGGCCTCCCTCGCGGGCACGGTGGAGCGGATGGCCGAGATGATGGCCTCCGGGCCGTCGCTGTCGATGAGGCGCATGGCAACCGGCCAGGCCGGAGCCCGGGTCCCGCTCGGCGTAGTCGTCCTTCTTCTACTTCATGCGGTCCCACGAGGCCACCAGTTGCATGGCCGGCCGGCACTCCGCCCAGAGGCCCTGGTCGCCTCGGCCGAGGGCCCGCCATGGGCTCGCCGCCTTCGACGAGTGCGACGCGGCCCCCGTTCTCCTGGACTGCCGTAACCTCGGCCACACAGGATGCGTTGGTTCTGCACAGCAAGTCGTCGGGTGCCCGACGCCCGATGGAGGAGCGCCGGTGGGGGACAGGTGGGGGGACGGGTGAAGCGCAGAGCGCCTCCGATCACGTCCAGCCGTATACAAGCCTCTTTGGCCGTCGCCCTCTTCATCTTCGAAGCGCCAACAAGTGGGGCCGGGCCGGGGGGCGACGCACTCGACCGGTGCTCATGTCTATCTCAACGTTGGGTTTGGGTAGGACCAACGTTGCCCCAAACGGGTGCTGATCTGCGAGTCGCATGGCAGCAGGGCTCCTGAGGTTCGCCAGGTCCCTCTCACAACTGCCCGCTGCTATGCTGGATGTGGCATGGTGAACGTGTGCGGCCGCTGGTGTGGGTGGGATCGAGCCTTGAGGTTCTGCGGTCCCTGCCTGAGGAGGTCCGACAGGTCATGGGCTATGCCCTGTACCTCGCCCAGGTCGGAGACAAGCATCCAGCGGCCAAGCCGTTGCGAGGCTTCGGCGGCGCTGGAGTGCTCGAGGTGGTCGAAGACCACCGGGGCAACACATACCGGTGCATCTATGCCGTCAAGCTGTCGAGTGCGGTGTATGTCCTCCACGCTTTCCAGAAGCGTTCGAAGCGGGGGACGGCGATGCCGAAGGAGGAGCTCGAGATGATCCACCGGCGGCTACGCCGGGCCGAGGAGCTGGAGATTACCCGGGAGGGCCGGTGACCGAGGATGTCGTGAGCAGCGGCAACGTCTTCGCCGACCTCGGCCTGCCCGAGCCGGAGGAGGCCCTGACCAAGGCCGAGCTTGCCCAGTCGATCGCTGCCTTGATCGCTGAGCGGGGCCTCACTCAAACAGGCGCTGCAGAGCTGCTCGGTGTCGACCAACCCAAGATCTCGGCTCTCGTGCGGGGTCGCCTTGCTGGCTTCTCCCTGGAGCGTCTCGTTCGGTTCCTCCTTGTTCTGGACCAGGATGTGGAAATCCTGATTCGGCCCACTCCTGGCCCTCGGGGGCGGGTGAGAGTAGGGAGAGCTCTTACCGAGTCATGAGGCTGCCGGGGCGCGACTCGGGACTTGCTGGTCGTCTGCCACCGGTTGCTCCGATCTCCGACCAAGGTGCTCGAATCCGGGCCCTTCAACCCGGCTACTCAAGATAGCGAGCATGTCTGTCACTCTCCGTGGTGGGGGGAGAGAGGGTCGCGCGCGTGGCCATCTGACCGGTTCCATCGCGCGTTCATCGCGCGCTCCCCGACGTTCGGGGGAGTTCGCTGGAGTCAAGATCCTTATGGAATAAGCTCTCTTTCCGCAGGTCGATCTGCCCATTTCTCGGTAATTACACGAGTGTGATGCCAGGCGCTTGATAGGCAGTCACCGGCACCGCGAGCAGGTCGAGGACCTGGCGGTGGAGCTTGGAGAGACTCGGGTCGTAGTGCTTGAGCACGGTGGCGCCCTCGGTCAGGTCATGGGCCTGTAGTGGTTCGAAGA